>JBDOMS010000563.1:0-4751 GCA_039831735.1 Pirellulales bacterium | reverse complement strand
TGAAGGAGATTCTTAAGGATGCTGCCGCGATTGCAAACGCAACTTCAAGAACGCTCGCCTTTCGATCACGCTCAGATACCATCAAATATTACGGCAAAGACAGTGCGTGGTTTACGGCTTTTGATGGTGGCAGCTATCAATGGCTCAGAGATGAAGGTCAGGGTGGACGCAACAAAGATGCTCGGACACTTTTCTTTTACATTGCCACAGTGAATACGCCTGCAATGGTATTGGAAATGGTTGGCGTAGGATCTCAGTATGCGCTCGCGGCCACTGATGCCAAGGGACAGTATCTTGATGGAAGTCGAAATTATAAATTAACAATTCCAAAGGATGTTCCCGCCAAGGACTTCTGGTCGTTGGTTGTTTATGATCCACAAACCCGTTCTATGCTGCAAACGGACCAGCCTTATCCATCCAAGAACAATGAGCGTAATCGAGATATGCAAACGAATGCAGATGGTTCTACAACCATCTGGTTCGGCCCAGAGGCACCAACTGGAAACGAAGCCAACTGGATCCAAACCGTACCTGGGAAAGGATGGTTTGTTTGCTTACGACTTTATGGCCCGCTTAAGCCATGGTTCGATAAAACATGGCGGCCAGGTGAAATTCATGAGGTTGACTGATGATTTGTCAAACTGTTTTGAATCATCCGTTTTTCGATCAAGAGAAATGCCTCATGTGCCTTATTCCGATTTGGTTGTAGCCCATTTGATTGCCTCGGTAATATGCTGCCGGCCGAATGGTGTATCCAATGAACGGATGTCGTGTCCGAGTTCTGTATAAAAGAATCGACCTCCACCGTTTTCATGCAGCCATGCGATGGGATGATCCTCACCCATTGCTCTCCCGCCTCGTGTCTTGAAATAATCTCGAACAGGTTCATACGTTTTTTCATTTACTCTCAAGAGAACTTTGAAACCTGATAAACCTGTCACGGATCGGGTGTGATTCGTCCAATCCGCAGAGTATTCAAAACTATCAGGCTGTCCATGAATTGTCGGATGCTCCTTCATTTCGGGATCAACCATGATGGTTGCCTTTAGGAATTCAGAGTCACTATTGAAGTCACATCCCGCTATCTTGCTAAACCACTCCCATTCGGTTTGATGGACAAGAGTTGCATGGATCGCAATGATTCCTCCACCTGCCTGGTACCAGCTTTGAATCTTCTTTTGTTGCTGCGTATTGAATATTTTGGTGAGTTCATTCGAGTTATTAAAAATCAAGACATCGTAATGATCGAGGATTGTTGAAATATCTTTTGGGCTTTCGGAAATATCAATCTGCATCCCAACGTCATCAGAAAGACGCGCTAACCAGCCACTTATGGCAGCAGTTTCAGGGTGACGATACCAACCCGTACCAGCAAAGACGAGAACGGCACCAATATTCTTTGGGCTACGATCAGCCTCGTCATGAGCCAATACAAAACCTTCAAAACTACAAGGGAGAACCAATGCAATAAGAAGTATTGAGCAGCGAAAAGACTTTAGAAAATAAGACATCATCTGGACCTTTTCTTCGACACTTTTGACTCTCACCAAGCGCCTGAAGTCTACCTGTTTCACACACACCCTCAACGTCGGTGTGGCTTAATCACAAGCCTCTGTTACTTCTCGCATAGATAGGCACTTCTTATCTGTTAATGGCCTGAGGAGGCATAAAATATTCTTGCTATTTGTGGAAAGTAAGAGCCTATTCATTGCAATTATCCAGAAAGCGTCGGGGAGAGACTTTCATAAGGAAATATTTTTATTCCATTTTCTATTTTAAGTCACATTAGTCTTTCGTTTTCTCTGGCTCACTAGTTATAGAGTGAGTAAATGTTTCTCTCAATAAGTCTTCGTACTAATAATCATCTGTAGTGTTCGTGGGTAATTTCATCGCCCAATCAAACGTGCTTTCGAACCCATAAACGACAAGAAGGTGTTTTGCCCCCTAGTACCTTAGGTCATTCTCCAACGTCTCCTTTACTGTCTTGTCGCACCCTGAAGGTATGTGTCCAAAGCCGGCACTATTCCTCATCCATCGCGTGGCGAATCCATTTCCTGAAGGATAGCGGAACTTCCAAACCGCAAACTCCGGATGCTGCTTCAATCATTTCCGGCTTTTGTTTTTCAATTCTTTCCAACTGCGTTCTTCACGAAAAAATGTATTTGCTTTCCCATGAATCAGAGAAACCGTTCAGTGCTGTCTATGGTTGGCCATTTCAAGAGGAACAGTCAAAGACGGTGATTCAGTTTCCCAACATTATCTTTTCGGAAGTAACAGCCACCCGTTTCCCAATTGGAGGGACGAATCATTTGCAAACATGAGTGGTATTCCGTTGGGCAATGGATTGATCACACGAACAGCGAGTTGATCTTCTGACATCGTAATGTTTGCTTTCCAAACCATTTTTTTCTTTGGCAGGATGCCACAAAGACTCCAATTCGTCTTGATTCGCTTTACAAGCTGGCCAGACTTTGTGAAACAGCCCAATTCAATGCCCCAGTCATGATAGAAGGGCGCAACTCCATGGTTTTTTACGATAACCTCTATATTTTTTTGATTATCTTTTTGTGAGTAAGACACATGAGTAATCTGGAATTCATACCCCATTTCTTGTACGTATTGTTTTGCTCTTCTCACACGCTCAGCCGACTGGAGCTTCTTGAACATTCCAGAATCTAGCAACCAACTGACGTGAGTTTGTTGGACGCACTCACTAAAATCTTGAGCCTGTGGGTGAGAAGGATGTGCATCAAAAATCTTGCCCCAAAGTTCTGGCTTAATTTCACCTCCTATTGGATATTGTTTCCATTTTTCCAGTGCTTCGGCATGTTGCATTCTGGATAAAAAGAACCAACTTTTAGGGACCTTCCCTGTGTTGATTGTTTCCCAGGAAAATGCATCATCGTGGTATCCGAAGGGTTGGTTATCATTTCGGGCATATATCGGATCATCCTTTCCTGCGGGATACCGAATAAGCACAGGAGTCTTTTTGAAAGCAGTTGAATACGCTTGCATCACTTCATCTTGCACGTTCTTGTCAGCCATTAATTCAGTGCGTGGATAGGTATGCCATTCACCCCACGTGCCTAAAAGCCCTGCCGTGATGAATCCGATTCTCGCATCACCGTCATAGCGATTGCCTAGCTCTACAACAAAACGAGTGAGCATCGTTCGTAGATGACGATTTGAATAATCAGGTGTGCGAACTTTTTTTGCCGGAAACGGAGCTGTATTTGTATTGGTCCATTCAACAACACGAAGACCTTTTTTGACCAGGTACTCCGGGATGCCTTTCTCTTTACCGGGGTATTCCATCCATATTCGAAAGATTGCGTGCTTATGTCGACTGGAAATGTCATTGAGTAAGTACTCGAGTGCGTCCCAGTTATATTTATTTTCTCCTACAACTAAGTCGCTTAATGCGAGGTAATTAAATTCCATGCTATGAGGAAATTGATCGGAACTTGGTCGTGAGTATGGCACCAACCCTTTGAGAGGATTGATTGCAGGTGCGCGTGAATATTTCAGGCTTGCTTCTGCATGCGCTACGTTTGTTGGTTGTTGGCAAGTGAAAAAAAAGCCGGCTACCAGAAGTAGTGAAATACCAATACGAAAGATCATTGTTGTCAGAAAGATCAGGGAGACGTGCTGTTTTCAAATCGAAGGGGAACAACGCACCACGAATTATCTCATAACGCAGCTAATCGATAATAGAGTTTATGGGACACAAGGTGGCTGCACGTTCACCTTATGAAGTTGTGCGGGGAATGGCCTCTTCATCGTGCTTGAGTGAAACAAAAAACACCCTGTAGGATTCACGCGGTGAAAAATGTGAAAAAAAGTTTAATAGGTAATAGTGGGTAATAAAAGGCAAAACGTTGTTTCACTCGTAAGAGATTTCAAGTTTGAAAGTTTGGGCTGACCCAGCCCACTATGGCTCAACACAATACCCACAACGTTTCGCACCCCAAAGATACTGCTATCTCATGGTGTTGAATCAGTTGTACTGCTTCTTTGATTGATAAAAGCGATACAAAAAAGTACTCACGTGGGGCACATCAGATATCGAAATGTGTGCTGCCCCGGCATGACCGCCAGGAACACCAACGTCTTGTTGATGCTTAGAGCGAGAAGCACGTAGAGAAATCGCTGGTTTCAATTGTAATTTTGCCACTGCCGTAAACCGACTTCATTGGACCTGAGTCATGGAGCATCTTCGGTGGGTGAGATCGTGATTCCCCATTGATCGTGATGCTCATGTTTGTCAGATCAACCGAGACACGATCGCCACTCATAGTGATCCCGTTGAGCTTCTCACCAGAACGCACCGGGATGGTGAGTGCTGCGATGAACTCTTCGTGACTGGCAAATGTGTCGAGGTCGGACACTTGCAAGACATGGTAATCCTTGTCCAGCGCGAAGTGCGCGCAGAGGCCTTTACCGACCTGGTAGACGTTCCACGTTCCGACTCGTTCGGGCTTTGCGCCACCGTCTTCAAACAATGTTCCCTGACCCAGCAGCCAGTTTTCGTGCTGGACGACACGTCCGCGTGCTTCGTGTCGGCGCTTATGAGGTGGGGCGCCGGGCACGATGGTTTCCACCCGCAACGCCAGAGACGGATCGGCTCCGAAGACGATGCTGTTGTAGCGGCACTGATGAATCCACCCATCGGAATGTACCGAGCCCATCGAGACATGCGGCGTGTTGTAGTAATAGACCGCGGCAGGCATCCACTTCTGTGTATTCCACAA
>JBDOMS010000635.1:0-4761 GCA_039831735.1 Pirellulales bacterium | reverse complement strand
CGTGTTGCCCAAAGGCACATCGGAAGAATTCAGTTGTCCCGCCTTTTAAAAGGCCCAATAAGAGGATAATCTTATTTCCAAGCACTCCGTGAAAAATTTTAGGCCTTTGATTTTCGAAAGCGTACATAAACATAATTTTACTTTTTGTAAAAAAGAGCTTTCGCAAAGGCATGCAGCCTTCGTTAACGTAAAAACTTCCCGGCACTACAACCCCAAGGGTTCCATTTGGCTTCAGTAGTGTATATGATTGCTCTAAAAACAGCTTGAAGGTGTCAATGTCACCTTTTCCGAGTGAACGGTAGTTTTCAGGAAATTTGAAGTAAGCCCCGCTAGCTTTAAAGTCCTCACAATACTCTTTCCAACGTTTGGAAATCGCCTTGTTATCTTTCATTAGTTGGTTTGAAATACAAGTCGCATCTTGTTTTTTATAAGATCGGAAAGAAGGGTCATAGTTGGAAAAAAATTCCTTTAAATTTGGCTTGAGTTTTTCCCAAGGCGGATTACCAATAATTGCTGAAAATCCGTTCACCGTATTCGGCCCAAACACATCGGGAAACTCCATCGGCCAGTGGTAAAAGTGGTGCCTGTTGCGAAAAGTTTTAACCGATTTTAATATCTCGGGGAGGGAAAAATTTAGTATGTTGGTTATAGATTCACCCATCGCAAGCCGCTCAAAAAGTTCCTTATAGTCCTCAACTGGAATGGAGGGGTTCATTAAGTAAGCCGTGTACAAATTGGCTAATGGACGCAGCGGGGACATGGCCTCCAGAGTTTCATCCAAAACGGCTTTCTGGGTATCTGTGTCGTCCTCATCGATCTGAGTGATGGATGCAACACCTTGGCTTGCATCCGCCAGGATCGACGAAAGATCATTGTAATTAAAAAGCAGCTCTTGCGAGCTTTTCTCTTTCTTGCGCTCCGGGATGGAAGCGAGTTGATTGAGTGATCGAATGCCGATCAGGCTGTTTCCACAACGGACATGGTGATCGAGGAAAGTCAGTTTATGTTGGCTTGCAAAACAGTTGAGCCAAAGTGAGAGTTTTGCTAGATTCACCGCCAGCGGGCTGAGGTCCACTCCGTAAATACAGTGTCGGGTGATGCGCCGTCGCCAGTCATTAGGATTGCTGGTGATTGAAACCGTAATCCCTTCGATGTGGGGTACTTCCTCAAGCAGGGCGACGACAAGTCCGGCCATCTGGTTGGCAGCATCTACCAGAAAGTGACCACTTCCCATTGCCGGATCGCAAACTTTGAAGTTTAAAACAGTCTCTTCAACAAAACTTCCGACTAGCGCTGCAGCCGATTGGATCGCCCCACTGCGAGCGCCGATATTGTTCCCAATACCGGCCTGTTCCAGGAGCTCATTGAATCGCTGTCTGTATTCTTGTTCAAAGGTGTCAAGAAGGGGCTGAATAATTGTTTTTTCATTGAGAAAACGAACCAGTGATTCCGGAGTATAATAGGAGCCGGTTTGTTTGCGCTGTAGCGCGGACTCGCCAAAATAAACATCTCCTTTATGAATTAGTGTCTCCCCTATCTTTTTTGTTGTCTGTGAAGCCAACAATATTTCCACGCCTTTCTTAGTACGGCGACGGATACGGTCAGCGTCGGCAAGCTGAACCGTGTATTCCAGGATGTTCTCGTAAAGCTCTCCGAGATGGCGAACCTCAAGGTCTTCGTACGGTATGGTGTATTCTTCGTCTGGTTCATTGTCAAAGGGCTCCACAAACGCCAGCAGATACAACGCCCGGGATAAAAAATCATTGCGCAATTGATGTTGGCCAAGGAACCGCTCTTCTTCATCGTCAAACAAACCGCCATTGTAACCCATGGTGCCGTATTCCGGGTCACCATCGTTTACAGCGTTTATCAAACCTTTCAGGTGTTTCCAAAGGTCGTAGGCATCCGTGTCACGGCGTTCACCCCAGCGGAACTTGCGGGCCTCTTCGCAGAGCGCCTGGATGGAATGCCGACGGTAGAGATCGGCTTTGTCCGGATCTGAAGGCAGCAACCTGCGGGCCTCGGCATAGAACAGGAACAAGCAACGGTAAATCAATTTGACAGCGCTCTCAAATATTTCTTCTCGCTCCTCTTCGGTGTATTCTTCGCCTCTCTTATGGGTATCAAAAATAAATCCGTTGCAGATGTACTGCAGCACTTCATCTACCTGGGCAAGGAACGGCGCCTTTACCTCTTCATCGAGGACCTTTTCCGATTGTTCTCGGTCGTGGTCAAGGCGGCACTTGTAGATGCTGACAGACTCAACATGTCTCCTGCTCCTTGTGTCCTCTGCTTCTTCGGAAATAAATGAATCCTTGTGAAAATAGCGCTCAAAAAGGCCATATTCGGCCTCATCCGATCCCTCCAAGGCATGCTCCAACTGAAGTTCCACATAATCTTCATAGGGTCTGGAACTCTTAATGGAGTAAAGCCGCCAGTTGGCACCATCCGTCAGAATGCCCCAGTTGAGCTTTCGTTCCTTAAGTTGAGCAAGAAGTTTGGCGGGATAGAAACTTCCGACCGATGTATTGTCAATGTCCGATCCTGGCGGAACAAGATAGAGGATGCTGATGCATTTGCTGAAGTTGTAGTCTTCATAAAGCGGGTAAACGCCTGGAGCGGACGGATTGCCGGGCGGAACGAACTCAAGGTAACTCAATGCCTGTTTCAGGAAAGACTCCCACAGCGACCCTGTATCATGAGTGTTGCGAGTTCCCCAGGTTTGAGTCAGTGTGGCCATACGGCCTTGGGCCGCATCGTCGAGCTTGACATTGTCTTTCAATCCCTCGATGAAAAGCGAGCTGAACAGGCCATTATTCTTCAAAGTGCCAGGGTCTCCTTCTGATCGATCACAAATGGGTATTGACGATAGCGTCGATACTCGCGGGTCGCGATGATTTTGTCATATTGAAGAACAAAGAGTAGGCAGGGCTTTTGGTTCCAAGTCTCTACGTGGCTTGCAAACTGTTCGACAACATTCGATTGGCCGACCCATGTGGCCTTGAGGAACTCCATGCCTGAAAGAATCAAAACAGAGGCTTGGCCATGATTCTTCAAGAACTCGAAAAGGCTGGGGATCAGAAACTGTCCAATCTTTCCGCTAAGGTTTGCGTCTTGAGCGAAAAGTTCCAGCAGATCGAGGTGTTCGGAGTCCGTTTGACGGGCCAACTCCGCAGCCCATTCTTTCTGACCTTCATACTTATGGGTGAGGACCATGCATGCTCTTCCACGGGAACGGGAGGGCAGATCTTTCACGAGTTGAACCATGTTGACAGGATCGCTCATAGAAAATTCCCTCCAGGTAGTGGTTTGGTATCTTCGCACGGCTCACGGTCTTCAAAATGCGCCGTGAGAAATTCAAGTGGTGAAAAGCCGGGCTTGAGACGGATCTGGTCGAGATTGTGTGTGGTTTCGTACCGTAACCAGCCACGGTCATGAAGCCCTTCGATCTGATGTCGGAACGTAGTGACATCAAGCCCGAAAACCATGGCCGGAGAACCGGGCGTGGCCGCCATCTCGCCAATCTGGAAGAGATGACTCTCTTTTGTGGCGCAGAAATAATAGATCATGGCGCTGAGAACAAGGGGGACGAATTTTGTATAGCGGCGACGATAGAACTGTTTCCCGAGCGACCGATGCAGAAGTTCCAGTTTGCTGAAATTCCGTTCCATATAAGCATCGATTACAAAGCGAACCTCTTCGTAAAGCCCCTTGGCGAGGGTTCGCCTGGAATATTTGCCTGCCAAATCGCTCCGTATCCGTTCGTTCCATTCCTCCTGGGTCATTGGTAATGCTTCTGCCAGTAGGTGATTAAAGATCTCAAACCAGATTAGATTCCGAAAGGAACCGGCACCGACATAATGACACCATTCAAGAGAACCTCTTTTTTCAATGAAAATGTCGTGTTCAGCAACAAGCAATCCCATAGGTGACAATATCTGTTGGCCAGGCTTGATCAGGCCCATCGCCGATCCCATGCTGACCAGGGTTTCCACTTGGCGATCTGCCAGGCCAGTATCTTCCTGAAGAGCCTTGCGATTAATCTTTTTTGCGCCTCGATGTTCCAAGAGGAAATGAAGGATGCGAGCAAGTTGGTCAAATTCCAGAAGGTAACCATTGCTGACCTGAAATTTCCGTCGAGTATTCTTTTGGAATGTGAGTTGGTTTTTCGAATATCGCGATAAAGGCTGAGGCTTCCGGACCATATCATCTCCAATGGTGCCGGTTGGAAGATCGCTTTCTTTTTCTGAATGATTGGGTGGGATTAAATATTTCTCTGGTTGATGTGATTTGCTGCTCATAGAATCCGGACCAGGTTGTTTTGCTGGGCAGGCCATTCCCTTTCGGTATTGAGGTCCTTTTCTCTATAGAAACATCCCCTGATCGAATGAAACTGACCATCTTGAGCAAAGCGACTGACGACTACCTGACTTCAATTCCTGTAACACGGTTGCAATACATCTACCTATTGTTCACAGGTCGACAGGAACTCGTTAATCCTCACTAGATATAGCCTATAAACAAGGATACCTTATATGAAAGTCGGTGTTTTTTCAACGGGTTTTAACGATTTTCTTATGAACAGCCAGGGAAGTGCATTGGTCTTCTCATTAAAAGAGGTATTTCCTCAACTCCTTCACCGTAAAGGACATATTTCTGAAAAACCCACGCTCCAGAAAGGCGAGGTTTCTCCTTCCCGAGATGGAAAATAATGCTGTGGTTTTATTCATTCGTTTACACAACCTTAGAAGGTGGCCCCTT
>JBDOMS010000229.1:0-4805 GCA_039831735.1 Pirellulales bacterium | reverse complement strand
CCCCTTCTGGTCAATGACAAATTATATTTTGGTTCAAATGATGGATGGGTATCTATCGTCCAGGCCGGGAGAAATTTTCATTTGCTCCAGTCCATTGATATTGGAGAATCCATCACGGCTTCTCTTCTGGTTGCGCAAAACACGCTCCTCATGCGTTCTTCTGAGGCGCTTTACGCGATCCGCATGAAGTAGGTTGCCTGGTAGTGTCTTTCTTGCTCTCGGATAAGTACTAGCCGCCAGAAGCTATTTTTGCTGCGACATCAGGAAAGACTACACGAAACGCAAGCCACGCCATGGTGAATGTAAGAAGGAGATTGAGTGCCTGTCCGCAGATGTATAGCACCACTGGCTTCCACGAACCCATTGCATCCGCAAGTTGCCGGACATTCGTTTCAAGTCCAATGCTGACAAATCCAAGACAAAAGCACCATGAACGCATCATTTTCACAGGTCCCTTCACCATCGTTTCCACTGCAACATCTTGGCCCTCTGGTCCGGTTGATGCCAGATAGGTAAATACTGCAGATGCACCTATGAATCCAAAAATAAATTTTGGCATGCGATGCCAAATTTCCCCTGCCATGCTCCCAAGTGAAATGCTTGAGTTGGTTGACCGTGAGATGCCATCTGTTCGTGCCCACCAGGCTGCAACGGAAAGAGAAATGACACCAATCAAAACATTTTGGATGAGTTTCACCGATGCGGCAACGTCTCGAGCAACGGGGCCAACCAATTCTCCGGCTGCAACCACAGCACCCGTTGAATCAACAGTACCGCCTATCCACGCACCACCTACTACCTGATCAAGTCCAACAGCATTGATGACTGCAGGAAGTGTAAACATCATGACAATGGTAAAAGCCAATGAAATACCAATTGCAATGGAAAGTTCTTCTTTTTTGGCACGGCACGCTGCTGCCGTGGCCACAGCGGCAGATACACCACACACACTCATATCCGCTGATAACACCAGATTGAGTGAGCGGGATTTAATTTTCAAATAGCGTTGGCCAAAAAGATACGTACTAATTAGGACTACAGGTGTCGTGATCCACGACACGAGAATCCCAGGTGGTCCAAGTTTCATTAGCGTTCCAAAAAGGAGTCCGGCCCCCATCAAAACCAGGCCTGTTTTGATATACAATTCTCCTCGTAAAGCAGGCTTGAGCCACTCCGGGACCTGAAAAATATTACTGATAACCAGCCCTCCAACGAAAGCCCAGAGAACGTATTCGAGCTGGAACCCTTTGATGATGACTTGTCGGCTGATAAGCCATGCCGTTGTGGCGAGCGCAGCAATGCCGAGTACCGCAGGAACTGCTGCGCGGAAAGGTACGCCAAGGCCACGCAATGCACATGAAAATACAGCAACGCATCCAAGAATCGTTGTCAGGACAGCGAGAGCTCGATGCGGGCCAGGGTCTTCTGGACCATTTGAGAAGGCTTCGATTGGATTGAGTGACCATGCACCAGGGGTTGTCAGCCATGGTGCAATGGAATTTGTATATGGTTTCGCTTGAGATTCTGAGATTGGTGATGGCACAGTGCACCACCATGTTGTGGCCAGCAATACAGTTGCCATGATCATTGCCCACGCATCGTCACTTCGGCACCAGGCATTATTGGTATGATTCATGATTATCTAAGTCTCCCCGTCATGTTCCAGTGCATCTACTACTGCGCATCCACAACTATCACTCCACACGTTCACTGCCGTTCGCATCATATCGAGCACACGATCAACTGCCAGAATTATTCCTTGTGACTCGGCTGGTAGTCCAACTGCCTGAAGAATAATTGCCATCATCACGAGGCCTGCATGCGGAATTCCAGCAGCTCCTACACTTGCCAAGAGTGCTGTGACACACACGATCACCTGCTGTATCAAGGGAAGGCTTTCCCCGAAGTGCAATTGCGCAATAAATAGAACAGCTACGGCCTCATACAGTGCTGTTCCATCCATATTGATTGTGGCACCCAATGGCAACACAAACGATGCCGTGCGGTTTCGCACTCCTGCGCGTTCTTCAACGCATGAAAGAGTAAGAGGGAGTGTCCCATTACTTGAGGCACTTGAGAATGCTGTCAGGAGTGCGGGGGACATTGAGCGTGCATATGCAAGTGGATTTCGTCGAGACACAAACCACACAATAAGCGGAAGGGTCACACTCGCATGAATACCAAGTGCAATGATCACTGCAAGCATATACAACGCAAGTGACTGAAAAACAGAAAGACCCTGGGTGGCTGTAACATAGGCAACGAGGAAAAAGACCCCAATGGGAGCAAGGTTGATAATGGCTGTTGTCATGGACATCATGACACGAAATCCAATTTCTGCAGCCCTTCGAACAGCACTCGCAATGTCACCGCCCGCCAACATTGCAAAAATTGAAAAACCGATTGTAAACGCAATGATCGAAAGAAAATTCGGTTCCACAAGCGCTGCAAAAGGGTTTTCTGGGATCATGGCCTCTAGTTGTGAAAATAGTACGTCTCCTAAATTGCTTCCTGTACCATGGGTAGAAGGAGCATGTGTTGTCATTGCAAGGATGTTGCTCCCGCGTAGACCGGGCTGAACAATATTCACAACGAGCAGACCTGTTATGATTGCGAGCGTACTGGTGAGCACATAGTAACCAAGTGTTCGCGAAAACATTTTTCCGATACTTTTTGTGCCTCCAAGGCCAAGTACACCACTGGCAAGTGAGGTAATAATCAGAGGAATGGCAACCATTTTCAGGAGCCGCAAGAAAAGACCGCCGATACGACGAAATCGCTCACCCCACACTCGCGCCACACTTTGTCCGCGTGATTGAAATAGACTGTATAACTCAGGTTCTTGATGGCTTAAGTCATCTACATTCGGAAGACGTATCGCATGGCTAGCTTCCGGATTCGCTCCAAGCGGCCCAATGATGAAGACGCGACTAGCGCCATCGTTCAGTTGTTCCTTGATCTGGATAACGTCGTGCGTATCATCAATTTCTACAGCAACAACGTCTGAAGATAACCCATCTGTGATAACCGTTCGTGAACGTCCACCCGCAGCATTCAGTGTGACTCCGATTGCTGCCCCCGCCAGCATTCCAACGAGAATTTGCCAATGCAGTGCTAATTTGAACATGAGGGTTTTCCTACACGCCGAAGGAGATGGAAACCGTGCGGAGGTTTCAAGAAGTCTAGAGCGTCGCGAATCAGACTGATTTCTGCAACAGCGGCAAGTGCGAGGTGATGCTAACCACTCTCAACACTGAGATAAACTATGCTAGGAGCCGTCATTTACCTGATGCGAAAGCAAAACGTTGTATGAAAGAGGCACCACAATACCTGTTCGTATATGGCACGCTCAGACCGTGTCTCGCCGGACCTGAACAAAAGCTGATAACGAGGGAGTTCACACTTGTTGGACCGGCAACAATCTCGGGTGTGTTATACGATTTGAAGCACTACCCAGGGGTGCAAGACGGTGCCGGTCGTATTTCAGGTGATGTCTTGTTTTTTTCAAACAATGAATCACTCAGAGACATTGATGCGTATGAAGGTTGTTACGATACCCCGCCTCTCTTCTTGCGAAAGACAACCTGCGCCACTCTTGAATCTGGCAAGACTCTCGTCGCATGGGTCTACTATTATTGCGGCTCACTTGTAAAAGCATCGGTTATCACTGGAGGTGACTATAGAGTCAGGGAGGAGTGATTCTTACGTTCAAGCCAGAACACGCCTTCATAAAATGCTCCCATCTTGAGAAAACCCAGTCCCCTATTTGCAGAAATACACAAGGCTGCGTGTGCCGTGAAGTAACGTGGCGGAACAGAAGAGGAATCACAGGATCAAGATAGTGAGTGGTGCGAAAAAAATGAGAATCACACAAAAATTTATGTCAGTCGTCGCTTTGGGGTCGAAGCGATGGTGTGATAAGCATGCGTAACACGAATCATGAAGAGCACCGCACGGGAAATCATTCTAATGTGATAAAGCGTATGAGGCTGCCCAAACAAAACACCAACACCACCACTCACTCATAGTGTGTCCTCCTTGTGCTGCCAGAAACAAAGACGCTGATGTTCTGTGTGTATTGATCTCCGCAAAGTGATTACACATCTTGAGCAGATTGGAGATTGGGAGGAAAGGCTTTGATGTTGAAATAGATTGATGCGTCAATCCACATATGAGTTCGATGCCATTTTTTAAGGCAAAGCAGTGAACTTGTTGCCAAAAATTGTGGCGTCTGTTCTATCCACATTGATGAAAACGCCCTATTTACCGCCCCATGCATTCTTTCCGCACTTCATGGGGGGGAAGTGGCACAGCGTTTGCTGAAATGGTACAACGCCTGAAGCCCTGCAGACAACGACAAGGCGGCTACCGGTGTTACTCAACAGTGAGAACCCCGTAGGTCGAAGTCGCGGAGTCCTGTCGGTCAACAGGCCCGTGTGCATTTCATTTTTCCTCGTAGATAAGGATGAGCTTCAGTCATGAGCACGAAGACGAAGTTGGAGTACATTTGGCTCGACGGGTACAAGCCCACACAGAGCCTGAGATCAAAGACGCGAATTGAGAATAATTTTGGCGGGAAACTCGAAGATTGCCCGATGTGGTCCTTCGATGGCAGTAGTACTGAGCAAGCATCAGGAAGTGATTCTGACTGCCTTCTCAAACCAGTGGCCATTTTCCCGGATCCAGGCCGTGTGAATGCCTATTTGGTTATGACAGAAGTATTGAATGCTGATGGCACACCCCATGAAAGCAATGCCCGCGCGTCCATCGATGATGATGATGGAGATTTTTGGTTCGGATTTGAG
>JBDOMS010000582.1:0-4810 GCA_039831735.1 Pirellulales bacterium | reverse complement strand
TTTTCGTTGCCACAATCTCATCAAGTTGCCGGTACTCACGTCCAGAACCACGAATAATCGCTTGCAATGAAAATTCACGAGCAAACTGATCCGCTCGAATCGCCATGCGATCATTTGCTGCATCAATCAGGAACGCCTGTGAATCAATTGCGTTCCCCAAGACTCGAGTTCCGCCCGGTGGGCCGTAAGTGCGGCGTTGACAACCTCTTGGATGTCTAAACGGTTTACAGCGGGACCGTCCGCGTGTTGCTCCGGACCACCACGACCATCATCGAGCCTGCGAAGCAAATACTCATTCGTGTATTCATCCACCTCGCTAATAAGATCACCCTCCATTTTCTGAAGAGCACTTACTGGGAATGTCAGCATCATTGCCATTGATAATGCCACCAATGTTGTATCAAAAGAAGTGCCAAGCCCTCCTGTGATGTTCTTGAGTCCTGCTTTGAGCGATTCCATATCACTTGATTGGCTAAGCGTATCAGTAAAACCACCAACAGCTGCACTCACACCGATCACCGTCCCGAGAAATCCAAGTATCGGTATGGCCCAAATGAACACATGAAACAGCGTATAGCTGCCATCAACGCTTCCAGCATCGAGGTCCGATTGGCTCGAGAGCATCGTCGCTGTGTCTGCAGCACTTCGTCGAGCACGAAAATGCTCCAGCCCCCGGACACACCGTGTGACAAGAAAACTCCCAACGGCATCGCGAGGCAGTTCACCAATATACTTCAGAAATGCATCAAGGTTTGTCGTAGTAATCTTCTCACCAATGTCACTGGGCAATACATCAAACAACAGTGCACGTCGTTGCAGACGTATTTTTAGGTACTTTGATACGAGCATGCTGACTGCCCAGAAAAACAAAAATACCTCTGTGTATGGCACCCACAATCCAGTCGCCATTGAGGCATTTTCTCCTCCCATAAACAGTCGTCCAAGATATGAACGATCCGCTGGCGAACCAGCAAAGGGCCAGAGCAAAAGATAAAACACTATCGTCGCAGCAAATCCAACCAAGATAAAAAATCCAACATTGACATTGGTATTGGCGGTCACAGAAAGCACATTTGAGATCTCTTTCTCTCGTTGATTTGATTTTGCTGCTTGGCTTGCACTTTTCTTTCCACTTGTCTTCGTTGCTGCAGAAGCACCAGTATCAATTGCAGGTAAACTTGGTCTTTGAACAGTAATGGTTCCTCGGCAATGCGGACAGCGTGCAGTGCTACCAACAAGTTCATCACGAACCTTCAGGTTCTTTTGGCAATGCGGACAGGCAAGTGAAAAATACATAATCCATAATCCAGAGGGCACAAAAAGAAAACGGCCAACTGCTCAGAAATGATACGCGATCAACAGGCCATTATGCTTCCAGTCTAGTTCTCATTCTTACCTGCCGCAATTGACAGGCACCGGAATACGACAACGGCAGGCAGGCTGATCGGAAATTTGTATGAAAGGTTATATGACAATCACTTTATGATAGGGCTTGATCGAGTGATTTCAGAACCTTCCCATGTGGCAGTATCTGTCGCAGCATCATAGGTAAGGATTCGGTTCGCGCTCCCCTTTACGGGTGGCACATCAAGAGAGGGAAGCCATTGTCGATGTCGCTGGATTTCTTTTGCAAATTCAGGCATCTCTGCAAGATTGTGCCATTCATTTGGATCGTTTCTCATGTCATAGAGTTCTTCAGATCCATCAGCGTATCGAATGTATCTCCATGACTCACTTCGAATGCCATGATTACCCTGATTATGCGTCGTAATGGCAGGCCTCACCCTTTTTGTTTGGCTGTTCTGCAGTTGAGGAAGAAGGCTCACCCCTTCAAGATCATTCTGAGGTGGCAAGTCGGCCAATTCAATAAGGGTTGGATAAATATCAAGCAGTTCTACAGGTTGATCACATTGCTGGCGTGATGTCACGCCCGGGCCTGCAAAGATGAGCGGAACACGTGTTCCTCGATCCCATAATGTATTTTTTCCAGTGATCGTTTTCTCACCAAGATGCCAGCCATGGTCACCCCATACTACGACAATGGTATCATCCTGATGGCCAGACGCTTCAACCGCGTCCAGAAGGCGACCAATTTGGGAGTCGACAAAACTTGTACAGGCGAGATAACTGCGGACCAGATTTCGCCATTCTCCCAGTTCTTGTATCTGACTAAGCCGTGGTTCAGGTAGCGACCAATGCAGATACCAGGAGAATCTTGGGGTATCATCTCTGTCTGCTGGAAGCACTGGCGGGAGTACCGAATCATCATCCGGGTAGAGGTCAAACCATTTTTGCGTTGCATAACACGGAACATGTGGAAGAAAAAACCCTGCTGCTATGAAAAAGGGCTTGTCCCCAGAAGACTGAGCAATCTGTTCGGCTGTCCATGTAGCCACCTGATAATCACCTTTCACCGTGTCGTCATTGTTTGGTGGCCATACACCCCAATCCATAAGTTTATGTTTTACGAATGGAGATTCGGGAATCAGTTTGTTTGGTGGTTTTGCGCCCACTCCACGATGCCCACCATTATGTTGAAAATCTTGCGGGCCATCTTTTCCACCAGAACGGGTTCCACCATGAAAAATCTTGCCGTCACCATACGTCTCATAACCATGAGCAGCAAAATACTGCGGTATCGTCAAACGATTTGCGAGTTTCGGCACAGTCCGAAAAGACGGTGCTAAACCGTACACACCAGTCGTTGAAGGACGAAGCCCGGTAAGCAGGCTGGCTCGAGAAGGGTTACACAGCGGAGCCTGGCAATGTGCATTGATAAAGGTCGTTCCTTTGGCTGCCAGACGATCAAGATTCGGAGTTTTCGCCATGGGGTGACCGCCAAGATGACCAATCCAGTTGTTTTGGTCGTCAATGGCAATGAACAAGATATTCGGCTGTTTTGCTGGCGTTGTGTGCACCCAGGCTGCCACGTGAATTAAAACAATGGTTGTGAGGAGAGAAAATCGCATTTTTTTCAAAATAATCCTGAACGAGTATGATCATGTGTACGTGACAGCGGCACGCTGAACGTTTCGGGAAAAACAGTGTAACGAGAAGTCAGAGAGTTTCCAAAACCATTATTCATCCAGTGTGGAACCAAGACCAATGAAAAACCTTCTGCAATGCATCTTCGTACTTCTCTGTGGGGTTGAAATAGCACTGGCATCCAATCCCACACCTGATGTGACTGTTCCGGATCCTCAAGAACACTGGCGCGGTTCAAAACCCAACATTCTTTGGATCATGCTTGAAGACTGGTCAACAGATCTTTCGTGCTACGGAACACCTCTTGTGCAGACACCGAACATTGATCGATTGGCTACAGAGGGTATTCGATACGAACATGCGTTTTCTACTGCTCCAGTTTGTTCAACCTCACGTTCTGCCATGATGACTGGTTTTCACCAGAACTACATTCATGCTCACCAACATCGCACAGCAAATAAACAGCCATTGCCATATGGAATTCGTCCCATTCCACATCTACTTAAGGAAGCAGGCTACTTTACGGGTACGATGCGTGGCGGAAAAACGGATTGCAATTTTACAACAAAGCAGTCCCTTTTTGATGGGAATTCATGGAATGAACGCTCTGATGGACAACCATTTTTCATTCAGGCCACATTTGCCGGAACACATCGTGGGTTTGTTCGGGATCCAATTCGACCTATCAATGAAAAGGATGTTGTTCTGCCCCCATATTACCCTGATGTTCCACTGGCACGACGCGACTGGGCAAACGGACTCGAAACTGTTCAGGTCGTTGATCGACAGGTTGGTGAACTACTCGATCAACTAGAAGCCGACGGTCTCAAGAATAGCACGATCGTCTTTTTGATTGCTGATCATGGGCGATGCCATATTCGTGGAAAGCAGTTTTTGTATGACCCAGGCGTTCATGTTCCTCTGATTGTCCGGTATCCTGATCACATTCGTCCCAAGAGCGTTTCTTCTGATCTTGTTTCAACACTTGACATCTGTCAGACGATTGTTGTCTTAGCAGACGCTCGTCCGCAGCACCCTCTCCATGGCAAATACCTCTTTGGCAAAGAAATACCAGCACGAAAATATGTGCATTTCAATCGCGACAAGATGGATGATACACACGATGCGATGCGGGCTGTTCGTTCAAAGCAATATAAATTGATTCACAATCTCATGCCAGAAAGAGCCTACTGCCAACTCAATGAGTATAAGGAAAGAAGCTACCCTATGCTGGCCCTCATGAATGTTCTTGCCATGCAAGGACAACTCAATGAAGCTCAGTCATCCTTCATGAAGGAGCAGAAAGCTGAACTTGAGCTTTATGATCTGGAGAAGGATCCTCATGAGATCAACAACGTTGCAAATGACCCATCCTATGCAGACATTAAAGCAACCCTTCTTCACGAGATCCATCAATGGAGAAAGAATATGAATGACCAAGGAATAACGGATGCTTTTAGATCTGGTGGCTGGCCATCTACCTATCCAACGAGATCAATAAAAGAATGGACCGTACTGCTCGAAGAATGGAATACACTCTTACTCATCGATGGAAAAGCAAGTCACACTAAACGGAAGAAGAAGAAAAAATAGTCGTAGCTATACTCGGCCTTCTCGGGCTGAGGGCTGATACACCAGTGGTGGACGAATGCAAGCAAGGAGTATGTAATGCAAAATCAAGCTGACAGTCCATTCACAATCTGCTTTCGTACGTTGGTACGGCACCACGCGCATTGTGTTATGTTGGCATTAGCATTCTGTTCCGGCATTGTGGACGGTGACGATCGTGTGCAAGAAGAAGCCATCGTGTCTTCACAGGAGTGGT
>JBDOMS010000592.1:0-4824 GCA_039831735.1 Pirellulales bacterium | reverse complement strand
ACAGCCTTGTGAGTACTGTGGAGGACAAGGTCAGGTTATTCAGTCAGCCGGTGTGTTTCGTCTCCAGACGACCTGCCCCTCTTGTCGAGGTGCTGGAAAAATGATCCGTGAAAAGTGTTCACAGTGTTCCGGTGTCGGACTCACGGAGGAGCACGTTGAAAGAAAAGTAACGATTCCTGCGGGTGTCGATAATGATGTTCGTGTTCGATTGGCTGGCGAGGGTGAGCCGGGGGCCTATGGCGGACCTCCAGGTGATTGCTACTGTTCAGTTGTCATTGAGGAGCATCCTTTTTTGAAGCGAGATGCGCGCGATCTACACTGTCGGGTGCCAATAACTTTTTGTCAGGCGGCTTTGGGGGCGACAGTTGATGTACCAACGCTCGATGGAGCAAAGCCTCTTGACATAAAACGGGGAACACAACCTGGTGATGTCATTCGGGTTCGTGGTCTTGGAATGCCAGAAATTCGTGGAAGAGGAATAGGGGATCTTCACGTTCATGTAGATGTTGAAGTCCCCAAATCACTCACTGCTCGAGAAGAAGAATTACTACGCGACTTTGCCGCAGAGGAACAAAAGGCCGTAAGTCCCCACCGATCAAGTTTTTTCAGTCGTTTAGCAGAGTATTTTCAGGGGAGTGATAAAAAACCCGATGAGGATGTGACATGAGTGAAGAAAAGTCAAATCACGAGACACCGTCGGAAGATGAGACAACCGAGAAGCTATCAGCAAACCCGGAGGCAGTTGAATCAGACGTTGCCGAACTCCAAGAGCGCCTTCTTCGAACGCAGGCTGAACTTGAAAACTATCGGAAACGGTCTCGGCGGGAGCATGAAGACGCCCTCAGATATCGAGAGATTGATCTTCTGAGGGATTTGTTGCCAGTGCTTGATAATGTTCTTCGAGCCATTGAAGCCAGCGAGAGCACCTCTGACGTGGATAGCCTCAGGTCAGGTTTTCGTATGATGGCGCAGCAAATAGAAAAGGTCCTCGAGTCTCACGGCTGCAATACGATTCAGACTGATGGAACAGTATTCGACCCAACTGTTCATGAAGCAATTTTACAGCAACCCTCTACGGATGTTTCTCCGGGAACCATTGTTGGAACAACGAGTAGAGGGTATAAGTTGCATGATCGTGTTGTTCGGCCGGCTCAGGTAATTGTTGCTGCTCAGTCTTGATAATCGAGGAGAAAAGGAGCCTTCATGCCAACCTATGATTATGTCTGTGATGGGTGTGGGCATTCTTTTGAACTGTTTCAGTCCATGACGGATTCAGTAAAAAAAACATGCCCTGAGTGCGGCAAAAAAAAGCTTCGGCGTCTCATTGGGACTGGTGGGGCAATTATGTTTAAGGGATCAGGTTTTTATAAAACTGACTACCGAAGCGAGTCATATAAGAAAGCGGCCGCAGCTGACTCGAAAAAAAAGTCAGATGGAGCATCCGGTAAGGGTAGCGAGAAGAAAAGTTCTGAAAAAAAACCCTCTGATTGAAGGTATGGTCATGCGTCACTGCCCAGTGTGTCATTCGGTCATTGATAGTGAGGCAACACGTACTCAGCCGTTTTGTGGTGAGCGTTGCCGTTTGATCGATCTTGGCCGGTGGCTTGACGAGACATATTCTGTTCCGGAAGTTAGAAAAGCCAGCCTGGAAGATGCCGAATCATGATCCCGAACGTATTTTCTGCTGATTTATTCTATTCTGGAAATACACCTGTTTTCATGTTTTGTTCCATCACGCGTATACTCCATACCGGTCAAATCAAAAGAATGAGGTGATATATGTCTTCTGGTAGTGAGGAAGTGGGCCATCGTGTGGTCAATAGTATCCAATGGAGTGAGGCCTTGCCGTGGTGGCTTCTTTTTCGTGGGGCGGGGGCTGCATTCGCTCCGTCGGTTATTCTCTTAGCGTCACTCGGCGCATTGGCTACCTGGGCCGGTTGGTCAGTCACGAACAACCTTGGTCTTGTACCAGAATCAGTCACGAACAGCATTCCCGTGGAGCAAGCAGAGGTCATTCCGGAAGACACGCAAGATCTTCTCAAGACAGATGGTTTATCGTTGAGTGCTCGTACATTGCCGGCACTTCAGGAGGGTGTAAAAGTTTTATCAACCGCTGGATTTGATGTGGTCAGACTTGTGTCTTTGCCGTTTATGCCATCATCGTCGCTTTCGGTTGCAGTAGGTGCTCTGATCCGTCTTAGTTGGTTTGTTCTCGTGTGGTCAATTTTTGGGACAGCCATTTCTAGACATGTTGCTCTTTCGTTTGTTGGAGAGGAAACACCAGGCCTTATTGGTGGCCTTCGCTATGGATCACAAAAATGGCTTTCTTCTTTTAGCGCAGTTTGTTTTATTTTCATTGGAATCATTGTGCTTTCGATTCCAGGTGCACTGCTTGGACTGCTGATGCGAATGGATATTGGTTTAGCTATTGCTGGTGCCGTGTGGCCAATTGTGTTGCTTGGTGCGGTGGTTCTGGCAATCTTAGTCATCGGTATGGTGGTTGCTTGGCCTCTTATGATCGCAACGATCGGTGTCGAACAAGGTGATAGTTTTCAGGCAATCTCAACATCCTTTTCATATTTCTATCAGCGACCATTGCATGTAGCCTTCTATGGCTTTATTGCATTTGTTGTTGCCCTTCCTGTCTTTGCAGCTGCTGGCGTCTTGGCCGAAACGACTGGAACGTTGGCTTTATGGGCTGCTAGTTTTGGAATGGGACACGATCGCACCGTGGTTGTTCTGGACGGCATTCGGGAGTGTGTCTCTGGACAATGCGGGCAGCCTTGGGGCATGCAGGCTATTGCATTTTGGACACGAGGTCTTGAATGGTTGCTTGGCTCATTCGGATGGGGGTATTTTTGGTCGATTGCTACAGCAGCCTATTTTTTGCTTCGACAAGATGTTGATGGTACCGAACTTGATGAGGTTGTTGTGGATGACGTCACCTGATCGCTATGATGACCACTTATCGAGTAACCCGGCAAACCCTCCGAAAAGTTCACCCCGGCTGACGGAAGCATCCGCCCCAGCGTTGCGTGCTTCATCAAGTCGTTGTTTATGAACGTGTGGCCCAAAAGCAACAATACGATATGGAACGTCTGTTTGTGCAGGGAGTCCATCAAGAACAGATCGAATACGTGAAACAATATCAGCAACATCTCCCGGTACAGATTGCAAATCGATCAGTACATATGAAAACGGTCCCCCTTTGGGTGAATCGCTAAGGTTTCGCAGCGTTTCAATATGTAGGCCGACGTCGTGGGCTAAGCCAGCGATGCGGCTCGTAGCCATGAGATCAGGGGATACTAGCAGTAATTCCTTGTTCGCATTCATTCCAATGGTCCTTCTCGCTTTTCTCAAACAGTAATCCTACGTTCCTTGCATCATAGATTACCCCTTTTTTCCTCAAGACGGAGTACGAAATCCTCAGAATCATTGATATCTCGTGAGCCCACACAGTTATTGCCCTCGGCTGCGCAAAGCCAGTACGAGGTTCCCTGCTGCCTGTTAGGTTGGCAGCGGTTGCTGTTTTCACAATAGCGTTGTATTCGCATTAGGAAAACGAGTGCGTGTCAGGGCTGACTTAGGTTGAGTTCAGCTGCAAGTACGGTAGTGATTCGTGCCTGAAGTTCAATGAGATGCGCTTTCGACATGTCATCAAGCTTCAAGTCGTTGTTAGATAATACCTTCTCGATGGATTCATCAATATTGCGGAGATGCATAGCAGATACTGCTTGCGCATCCGGAAGAGACTGTGTTGATCCCATGGCAAGACGTGCAAGTCGACTGATGTAGGATCGTTGCAGGCCACGGCGTAAACTCCCTATTGCTTGGTTTTGAAAATTGAAATCCTCGGCTTTCAGGGAATCAAGCTCGGTCATGATTGCCTTTGTAAGGCGGTCAAAAAGCTCTGCGGTGGTAAATGCATCTTCCTTGCCCTCTACCTTCAGTTCACTGTCTCGAACACGTGTGAGTGTTGTACTGTTGAGTAGTTGACTCAAGATTCGGTCTTGCCAATCAAGTATCACTTCATGCACAGGATAATCTTCTCTTGGGACAACTGTGGCACCCCAATGATTCCAACGTGTGCTCACGAGTTGATTTAACAGAGTAGGTGGAAAGGAAAAAGGTTTTTCAGAAAACATCTGCTCTTCCAAGAGCCGCAATGCGTCACGTTGCTTTTTCGCTGAAATGACACGAAAGGGTGGTGGAGCATTTGGATCGTTTTTGTGACTGCGAGAGGTTTCAAGTCCACCAACAAGGCGAGATGCAAAAAACATGGCCTTTCCGTGAGCTGCAAGAAGGACACCAAAAGCCTGACGAACACGATTGTATCCTCCTGCTCCAGTTTTTGGGTCAACTGTTGAGAGCCTGTCAGCAATTTTTGGAATGACCTCAGCGACGAGTTCCGCTCGAATCGTTGCAAATTCGAGAGGGTCTTTCCCGAGATCGAAACGATTAGAATATGGATCAGGATCAAACGACTCAGTGTCTTCATCAGTAGCAAAAGCAAGAGCTGGTTGACCACTCTTGCGTGCAATCTTTTCAAGCTCTGGTCGCTCAGCTGATGGAGAACTACCAGAGAAGGGTGTGTACCCGTACTGAATTGCCCAATAATCATATGGACCAAGCACAGCGGAGTAGTAGTCTCCCTGGGTTTTATTTGTTGGCATTATATTCGCCGGAACATAGTCCATTACACTTGTACTTCCGCCCTCTATTCGAGTCTTTGCAACGTTATTGAATTCGGCGAGGCTCTTGAAGGCAGTGCCTTTGAAGTTGTGACGTAATCCGAGCGTATGACCTACCTCGTGCATGGTGACT
>JBDOMS010000385.1:0-4829 GCA_039831735.1 Pirellulales bacterium | reverse complement strand
AGAGAAATGTGTGGCGATAATTATTTCATTCTTGAATTGATCCCGACGCGCCAGAATGTCATCAAGGTGCATATGGCCGTACTTATGGATTTTCTCTTTACGATGTGAATGCGCTACAAAAGTAAGCTCAGTAATAAGGATCATTGCTTCAAACATAGCCGGGCACTGGTCAAGGCCTTCCGGCGAACTGTCACCCAAATATGCTACGAGTGGAGTCCTCGCTTCATGTGTGACATCAACACCAGAAAGTCTCAAGTCACGAATGTCGTGCCCAGGTAAACCTAAATACTCTTTTTTTAGTTTGCGACGACGATCCCATACAACGAATCCCACACTTGGAAGAGTATGTGTTGTGCTTGAAACCGTCACAACATGCTCTCGTGACAGCTCAATTTCATCACCGGGTCGAGCTGGAAGAAGCGTGCACGGCAGTCGACCACGATCAAGACGGCTTACAGCACGCAGAAGCCTCTCAATGGGTTCAATGGCTGAATCAGGAACATAAATAGTTGGTGGCTCCATTTTCATCATACGACGCCTTGCAACATAAACAGGCAAAGCTGCAATATGATCAAGATGTGTATGCGAAAGGAACCACGTATTTGTAGACATAAAAGACCACGGCTGACCACCTAGATCAAAACCGATCTTTAGCTCTGGAATTCGCCAATAACTTTGGACGGCTGCTCGAGAATAGCCTTCAACCGTGAGACCCTTATGGGTCAAGGTGCGTACTGGAACGTTTTCAATCATGCCGCGACTCGAGGCGGGGTATTGGCAGGCTCAAGCCAGATTTCATCAAACAGATCTTCTTGCATCGCAACAAGTCGGCCACGTCGAACAAGCTCCAGCACTGCTAAAAAGATACCTACCATTTTTGAACGAGACATGTCCTCCTCAAAGAATTCGGTAAAAGCTGCCCTGCCCTTCTCCAAAACAACGGCCTCAACCCGCTCCATATAAACCTCGATTGGAGTATCGTCATGAACAATTTGCCGAGGTTTTCGACGTTCTTTCTTGCGCAGTACTCGAGACATCGCTCCAACAAGATCCCAAACATGCGCATCGGCTATGACTATTTCAGGAGGCTTCCCTTTCCCAGAAGACTTTTCAACTGGTAAACGAGCAAACCGCAGCTCCCATTGCCTTGCACGATCCTCCAAAGATGCTGCTGCATCTCTGTACTGTTTGTATTCAAGCAGGCGTTGAACCAAATCCTCTCGTACTGGTTCAACCTGCTCTTCTGTCTCTTCTGGACGGGGCACGAGTGCTCGAGCCTTGATCTCTAATAACACACTTGCGAGGTCAACAAACTCCCCAACCTGATCGATGGCAAGATCTTCAAGCACGTCGAGATAGCCAATAAATTCCTCTGTGACCTTTGCGATTGGGACCTCTGTTACATCCACCTCATGTTTTTTGACGAGGTAGAGCAACAGGTCCATCGGACCCGCGAAGATATCGAGTGTGACCTTGAATTCCATATTCTTCATTTGCCGAAACAGGTGCCACTACGTCAATCCCGATCATGATCTGTTATTCTACAGATTATGAATCAGGAATCCCTCTGGGCGCCATGGCGCCTTGAATACGTACAGGGCCATCATAGTGGCCTTACAACCGAAATGCCAAAACCTCGTCAATGGCGGCCAGGGGCTGACCAAGACTGTTTCCTTTGCCGTGCTGCCGCCGTCGATCTAAAGTCTCTTCAAACACTAGGAATCGTAGACCGCACATCTCATAGTGTTGTTGTCATAAACCGCTTTCCTTACTCAAATGGCCATCTTCTGATCGCCCCTCTCGACCACAAAGCGACCCTTACTGAACTCACTGAAGATCAACTCATTGATCTTCAACATTGTCTTATTCGATGGCAGCAAATTATTGAAGCGTGTATGCAAGCACAAGGGTTTAATGTTGGCCTCAATCTTGGCCATGTTGCTGGAGCGGGCCTTCCAGGCCATCTTCATTGGCACCTTGTTCCTCGTTGGTCAGGAGATGTGAATTTTATGCCTACGATTGCTGGCACGAAAGTATTACCTCAGTCTCTTGAGAGCCTCTGGGAACAATTGTCTGACTATAAAAAGCAAACCGTGCATAAAAATCATTGAAGCAATGCCACAAAAGAATTGGAAAGATCGTGAATCTCTCCTGCTCGCTCCATACGCGATGCATGCAGTTGATTCCCTGGGGCGCGTTCATCCTGAACCGCAGCATTTTCTTAGAAGTCCTTACCAGCGTGACCACGATCGTATTGTGCACTCATCAGCATTTCGACGCCTCGCACATAAAACACAGGTTTTCACGGGTTACCAAGGGGATTACCACAGAAGTCGACTCACTCACACTCTCGAAGTAACTGGTATTGCTCGGACGATCGGGCGGGCGCTTTCTCTCAACGAAGATCTCATTGAAACACTTGCTCTCGCCCACGACATTGGCCATCCACCCTTAGGACATGCAGGGGAAGATACTCTCGACGAACTCCTCACTGAAGAAGGAGGCTTCAACCACAATGCTCAAGCACTGAGGATCATGGAACTGCTTGAACATCGATATCCTGATTTTTCAGGGCTCAACCTATCCCGCGAGATCCTTGATGCTCAATCTTCCCGAATCAAAGGTAAGCCAGCCAATGACATTCATCGCCTTCACGCTCCCCTCCTAGAAACTCAAGTTGTCGATGCAGCTGATTCCATCGCGTATGACACACATGATGCTGATGACGCCATCGAGTTAGGGCTTGTAACACTCTATGAATTACTTGATTTGCCGCTTGTCCATTCAGCCGCAAAACAAGCCATCGATCGTTATGGGCCACTCACAGGGCTTGACTATCGGCGCGCCATTATTCATGAGCTTGTCGAAATTCAGGTTGCTGATGTCGTTCAAGAAAGCAACAGTGCGATAAAAAAAATGGGTATTGACTCTGTACAAGGTGTACGAAATCTTCAGGATGGCCAAGGAAATCCATTGACGACAATCATCCATTCTGAAAATCTGATGAGAGGAAAAAAAGACTTAGAGGCATTTCTCTTTCGGCAGGTCTATCGAAGTCAACAGGTGATGCAAGTACGAGAAGCCGCACAAAAAAAACTCTCTTCCCTATTTTTTTGGTACTGCGAACATCCTGACAAAATAGCTCCAAGTTACCGTGAGCGATCAAAAAGCTTTGGTGTGAGGCGAAGTACAGCAGATTACCTTGCCGGCATGACCGATCGCTATCTCGAGTGGGATTACGCTCAAAGAATGTGATATACTGAGATTTATTATGTCTACGTTTATTCTTCGAATTGTATTCTTACTGGTGTCGACAGGCATTGCCGTCCTTATCCTTAACTCGGGTACGCTCTCTGATGAACCCGGGTGGAAAGCATGGGCTGTCCTAGGGAGCATGACAGCTGGTGCGCTTACGATTATTGGCATTGATATTCTGATTAGGCGTAAAGATCTAACCGTCATCACGGCAAGTTACTTCGGCCTCATCATCGGTGTCTTTGTTACGTATATCGCGATTCTTGGACTCACGCCTCTTTTGCCTCTATCTGCCGATCATCCTGTGCGACAGTGGCTTCCACTCATCCTTGGATCCGTTCTTTGTTACATCTGCACAAGTCTACTTCTACAAACTCGAAATGATTTCCGATTTATTATTCCGTACGTTGAGTTTGCTCGGGATGTGAAGGGGCTTCGACCGAACCTCTTGGATTCATCAGTTATCATTGATGGCCGGATCGCCGATCTTGTCGAAACAGGATTGTTTCAAAGTCGTTTTGTTGTACCGACATTTATTGTTGATGAGCTTCATGACGCTGCTGATTCCACAGACAAATCCCGTCGCATTCGTGGCCGGCGAGGACTTGACATGCTAAGTCGCTTGAGAAGCTGTAAAGTCGCGAATCTAGAAGTGCTTTCTGATAATCAAGATACCGACCCAAGCCTTTCTGACGAATCTCGACTGGTTGATATGGCCCGGCAACTGCATGGTCGAATCATTACAAATGATGTGAATTTGTCTAAAGCAGCTTCTGTGCGATCTGTATCGACTGTGAATCTCAATGAAATTGCTCTTGCCCTGAAGTCTTCCTTCGTTGCTGGTGATCTTTTTGAAATACGTGTCGTCAAGCCTGGTGAAGAAATGGGGCAAGGCGTTGGGTACCTCGATGATGGCACAATGGTCGTGATCGACGGTGGTCGTGATCGCGTGGGACAGACAATACGAGTCGCTGTCACGAGCACCTTGCAAACGTCTGCAGGCAGGCTTGTCTTTGCTCGTCTGGATGCATGAATCTATCAGCTTCAATAGTACGATTCGTTACGCTCATCTGCTTCAATTTCTTTTGGAGCATTGTGTCGATTGCCGATGAAATTCCAGGTGAGGCTATCTTCAAATCTGAATGCGTGAAGTGCCATGCAGAGGGAGGAGTTGGCACAGAACGTGCGTCTGAACCACTTCGGGGTGATCTTTCTCTCAACCAATTAGCATCGTATATCGATGCCACGATGCCCGAAAATGATCCGTCAAAGGTGACGGGTACAGCGGCTGCTCAGGTAGCTCACTACATTTATGACAGCTTCTATTCTGCTGTTTCCAGAGAAAGAAATAGACCAGCACGGGTCGAAATGGCACGACTTACAAACCGACAATTCCAGAATACTGTTGCTGATCTCTTAGGTTTTTTTCGTGGGGACGTCCCAAAAGTTACGTTGCAGCGAGGCCTTCAAGGCCAATACTTCAGTGGTCGTGGCTTTAGTAAAAAAAACCTTGTTCTTGATCGGATCGATCCTCAAATTGACTTTTCTTTCCAGAATGGAGTTCCTGAATATAA
>JBDOMS010000589.1:0-4857 GCA_039831735.1 Pirellulales bacterium | reverse complement strand
ATTCAACCAGGGCATCAATTTCGAGATCACTCAGCAAGGCAAAGGAGGGCATCGACGTGCCGACGATCCCGTTATGCAAAATCCGAACGAGATCCTGATCCGTTGGCTTATCAGCACGCTCCGTACTCTTGAACTTAAAGACACCAGGACGGTAGTCACGCGGATACGGATTGAGAAATGCAGCCGTTGGACCTAATCCGTCACCCGTCACGCCATGACAATGAACGCAGTGCTCACGAAAAAGTCCATTTTTTCTGCCCGAGATATCACTTCGCACAGGACCTGCCGCCAAACGCAGCTTTGCTTCATCCAAGCCAGACTCAGGAAGACAGTGAGGCTCATCGGGCGTGCCGAACATGGCCAACAAAATTGTGGCCACCTGACGCTCCTGACCTGAGGTTAATCGCTGCTTCGTAGCCTCTACCATGTTGAGACGAAAAGCAGCGGACGGCGTTTCACCACACCCTACGGAAATGATGGACAGCACACCCAACAGGACGACCCACCAGGCCTTCTCGCTCTTCTGTTTTCCTATCTCCGTCAATTGTGAAGTCATCGCCAACAACTCTTCCTTACGAATTACATTCCCAAAGCACTTGAAGGAACGACCAGCGTACCGAGATCCCTCACTTCATTTTCTTGAAGCGTGAGTTTAAATCGACCCTTGGACGACCATTTCAATTCAGGTTGATCAAGGGCCAACGCACCGTTCGGGCCAGCCGATCGCTCATGCCATACCTGGAACTCCAAAGGTTCTCCGGCTGGCAAATCAGGAATAGTAAAAGAACCATCTGCAGCAGAGACAGCTACATACCCATCCTCCCGAAACACTGCATACGCCTTCATCCAGGGGTGAATGTTACAGGTCACCATCACAGGCATACCGGTCTCCCTATTTGGCGTGAAAGATGTTGCCTCCCCTGAGGGAATCAGCTGATTGAAACTCGTTCCAGCGATGTTGGTATTGTGTCCAACAGGATCACTGTTTTTCACATCAATAGGCTGCCCGACACGGGACGCGAAGACAGGAGCTAAAAACTCACAATTCTTCTGATCAAAAAGAACTTTCTCTTCCGAAACCGGGTTCTTGACGCGACTGGACTTGCGAACAAAAACAACCACATTGGCCAATCCTTGAGACGAATTGTCTACAAGAAGCGAACGATCAAAGAGTTTCATTCCGTCTTTGGAACATACTTCTGTATCTTTATCTACCACCAACGACTTCGGCGAAGGGACGGTTCCCTCAAAACCAAAAACCCCCTTGAGAGTTGCCCACCCCGTTCCCTTGGGACCAGCATCGGCCGCTGATTCATTTGAAGATGACGCAAGCAACGAATCTCTCAATGCAACAGCAGCGGCCCCGTCAGCTCGAGCAGTTTCAACACGAGACGTGCCACAACCTGCCGAAGCACACCAAACCAATACCAAGCAACAGAATGATAACCAGAACATTTTCTCACTTTTCAAACAAAGATGCGTCAATAACCATCTCACCCAAATCAGTCCCCGAAGCAACTATTTCCACCTTCTTGCGTCCCCTCGAAACTGACTCAGACTTTCCATCTACTTTTATTTCAGAGATGTATCCAGCCTTTTCATGCCAGAGCTGGAGTTCAACCTCACCAGTCGGAAGATTCTTAATTTCAAACGATCCGTCTGGAGATGTGACAGCCCCATATGGATTGTCCCGAACCACCAACCAGCCCTTCATCCATGGATGAATGTTACATGTCACCTGAGAGGGGATCGCTTCACCAGTCTTAAAGGTTACAGAGACATCGCCACCTGCAGGAATCAAGCTGTTCGAGGGGGGATTCTTAAGTGTTGCAATATTGCTGTTGTGACCCACAGTGTCGGAATTTTTCAAAACAAGCTCCTGACCGGCCTGCACAAACGTGACATGAGGCTGGAAACGACAATCCTTGTTATCAAGCTCAACCTTCCCTGCCTTTGAACCGTCTGCGATATCCGGATGAACCTTCACATCCTTATCACGAATGAAAATCACGATATTCGCAATTCCCTTATCGTTACCCACAACCAACTCTTCATTCACAAGTTTATGCTTGCCGCACACCTCGACATCCTTGTCAGCAGTCAGCTCAACCACTGGAGGAACATCACCTGCAAAAACAAAACGACCCTTCAGAGAGCCCCATTCGCCAGAAACTTCGCCTGATGAAGATGCCTTCGAATCAGTACTTCCGTCACCTTGAGCCTTTGAGGAATCATTCTTCTTTTCCGCTGGCATTGCAGCCGCTGGCTTTGTCTCGGCTGGCTTTGTCTCGGCTGGCTTTGTCTCGGCTGGCTTTGTCTCGGCTGGCTTTGTCTCGGCTGGCTTTGTCTCGGCTGGCTTTGTCTCGGCTGGCTTAGAAGAAACCGGCGGGGATTCCTGGGTCCGAGAGCCGCAGCCCTGAAGCAAAACCACACAGCAGACAAGGGCCGAAGGGCCTAACAAAAAACGAGTGATGGATGCCATCAAAGACTCCTCAGAAAAACATGAAAACAATCAATTTCGAACACAATTTTGCCTCTAGACTAGTTTAGCGCCACGCCCTCTTCAGGGGAGATTTGCCCACGAATAGACGCTGAAGGCGGCACTTCCTCAATTCGGGATGTTTGCGCAGGGACCTCAGCGCCTGATGCAGGTGCCTCAGGAGGCTGCGGCGACGCCAATGGACCAAGGTAGGAGTCCAGCGGTAACGTTCTCTTCGCAAAAGCATCAAAATGCATCAGAAGATCAGTAAGAGCATCCACTTGCTGTTCACTATTTCCCTTATACAGATCTTGGCTCACAGGTTTGTCAAACGGAATGTTGACCGGCATTCCAGTGTATGGCAGGAAACGTTTGGGGTTTGCAATCCAGTCATGAACATATCCCGGCCTGAGTCGCTCATGGATTCTTTCTAACTGCGGAGCCAATGCCTTCGGACTTCCAGGTGGAGTGTAAGACCCAACAAGATGACACTTCACGCAGTAGTTGTTGTTGGTGACGATTCTCATAGCACCGGCAAGGTGATCACCGTAACCTTTTTCCTTCTCTGCAAGCGCACTCTCGTCGAGACGAGGATCATAGATGTACGGAAAATCAGCACCATCAACAGCAGCAAAATAGTCCACAAGTTTCGACGCCTCAGTCGAAGCTAAGTTGAATCTTGGCATCCGAAGCGCGGCAGCTGGACGGATCGTCTGAGGATTGAGAAGAAAACCATGCAGCCAGTTTGACTGAACCTTTTTTCCCTCACCAACAAGGGGAGGAGGCAACCACCCCCACGCATCATCTGGCTTCACGTTTGGATTGACTGCACGCTCATCCGCAATCACAACGGGAAAAAGAAGCCTTGCCAGATCACCACCCCGAGCTGGGAAATGCCTGCCAGCGCGAATTGCCTCTTCTGGAACGAAGAGATTTTGACCACCGACTAGCCTCGGCTGCCCATCTATCAAAACATCACGCCACGGCATGACCGGTCGGTGCAGCGTCACTTCATCGTCATCCTCAGCGACCGGCACACCATCTTCGTCTACAAACTGCGGAGCCCCCGTTTCGGCATTCAGCATCGGCATGCCAACGATCGTTGCTCGACGAAGCCCCTGCCGGTCTATCTTCATTGATTCTTCAACTTGCTGCGGACTGAAATGAGGCGAGAGGAATGGATAGTCAGCAGCAGCAAACGCCTCACCAAGAGACTCTGGCTTATAGCGAATGTCCCAGCGGTCCATCTCCAGAGCATGACACCCGCTGCAGTTGTACTGCTCGGCCACAACAAGACCATCGAGTCTTGCCTGCTCTCGGGGCGTTGGAGAGTGAACAAACTGTGGCGATGGCGGCTCAGCCACAAGGCCAAGCACAAATGTCATAACCGCCTCACGCTCCGTATCATCAAATGGAAACTGCGGCATGCGATACCGCTCGTTGTATGACTTGTTTTCAGCTTTTTTGTAGTCGTAACTGCGAGGCTGCCGGAGCTTTTGCCACAAAAACCCCTCCCTCTCATGATCGAGAAGCTTCTGAAGGAAGTAACCGGTATCCGCATCAAGCGTTTCGGGATCAACGTGCTGTTGATCATCCCCAACAACCCCGTATGCCAAATCAGTAGCACCGAGTTCATCGCGCACATGACCGTCGCCGGAGTGAACATCATGCCCAAGATCACTATGGCCATGATGACCATGATCAGCATGATCAGATAATTGATGCATCACAAAATGAGAAACCTGCTCAAACGCGATCCGCGAAGGATCCTTCCGCCCCCAATCAGCCAACGCAGCACCAGCTGGCTTTGCATCCTCAAAACCCGGTATGTCGTGACACCCGTAACATGCCAACTTATTGATCGTCTTCTTCCCAACATAACGCAGAAGAACTGTATCACGCTCCGCCCCAGAGAGCCCTGCAAGCATTTGCTCATCACCCTTGATGGCAGACGCTTCAGATGGCAAACCAGACTCAAGGACTGACTCAGCACGAGCTGCTGTAAAGCGTTGCTTGAGATACATCAGTGCAAGCTCGTTCAGGGCTGTTCGCTCCCCCTCAGTCAACTCAATGCCCGGGACATCTGCTGGACGCCAATCCTGCGTTGACTGCATCAGATAGGCCGTCGCATCAGCAGCAGGATCGCTGAGCGTGCCATCCGGAAGTGCGACGGGCTCAAGCAAAACATTCGGCATGATTGTTTTCGGGTGGTATCGCGCTGGCTCCCGCAGCCAACTGTACAGCCAGGCCTTTCCTTCTGAGGTTGCCACCTTGGCACCGATACGAGAAAGATCTGGTCCATGATTACTCTTTGCATCAGGAAAATCTGCATGCTGATGACAGGCGAGACAGCCCCGAACCTGAAAAACTTTTTTACC
>JBDOMS010000014.1:0-4876 GCA_039831735.1 Pirellulales bacterium | reverse complement strand
GGTTTTTGAAAATGATGATCTCTCGTTCTACTGGGTCCAACTTGCAGACTTCGGCCGACAGCACACTGGTCAACCATCTGGCGGCGGATGGGGGCCGGTACGTGAAGGTCAGCGACGCGCACTCCGCGTGCCCAACACCGGGATGGCTGTCATCATCGATATCGGCGCAGAGAATGATATCCATCCAAAGAACAAGCAAGACGTGGGTGACCGGTTGGCTCGCTGGGCCCTTGCGAAGAACTACGGCAAGGATATTGTCCCCTCCGGCCCACTCTATCGATCACACGCCGTTGAAGGAAACAAAATTCGTATCCACTTTGACCATGTTGGAACTGGGCTCATGGTTGCTGACAAAGGCGGTGAGTACTACCTCGATCCCGTCAAGGCGACACCTGATGCAGAGATAACCGAATTCTCTGTGCAGGACAAAGAAGGCCATTGGCACTGGGCTCAGGCAAGTATTGATGGAAAGACTGTTGTCGCTTGGAGTGATTCGGTCACTGAGCCACAGAATGTACGGTACGCCTATGATTCGAATCCTCGGATCAATCTTTACAATATCGAAGGCTTGCCAGCCTCACCGTTCACGACAGTCGATTAGTGCTCTCGTGAGGCTGCTGGCAAGGCCAAAGCGTGGGGCTCTTCCCACAGACACGCAATCAATAGCGACACAAAGGCCTCCACACAGATCGTTGTTACTCACCAACAGCCTGCGTCATCACAGGTCGATCCCAATCGACAGCCTTATACCCGTCTGGTTTTTCTGGTTTGTGCACTTCGATGATGCTATCACCCTCCTCCCAGAGAGGCCACGCATCTGTCCGGAATGGTGATGCTGGCAATCCTTGCTGGTTATAGAGAAGATTTCGCTGGGAAGGATTCATGGCCCACGCATACCGAACGGCTACAGGCTTTGGCACCTTCCCGGACGAAACCACCACCGTGTGGCCATCAAGAACAGCATCGGCCCAAAACCATTTCTTGTTCTCACCTGCAACGGCAAAGGCATTCAACGGCTCTGATTGACGAGCGGCCCTGAGACCAGCCCCCACCGAACGAAAGTCAATCACAACGGTCCCATTCCCTGGAATACGATATCCGACATACTCAGGTCCCTGCTCAACAATGTCCTTTCTGTACGTTTGATGCATCGCAAGTAGGGCATGTCGAATGCCAATCGGCTTCTTGTTCTTTGGATGAAGTTCAACTGCGTCACCGGTATCGATCGATGTCACCATTCCAATATTCTGACCTTCAGACGACACAAGTCGCATGGATTCCCGATTGACCGCCCACGGGGCTTCGAGTCCCTCCACAGGTTGTACCTGCGCTGGATTCCAACTTGGCAACTGCGTGCATTGAAATGGAAAGTCTGCTGAAACATTTCCGTTCGAGAGCGTACTCCATGTCGATCTATAATACTGAATCAGTGTTCCAAGTTGCTCTCGATAATGTGCGGCCTGAGGAACGTTTTTCGAGTTCCGTTCACCCTGATACCAGATCATTCCTCGAATCCCGTACGGTCGAACAGGATGAATCATCGCATTGAAGATATGAGCTGGGTATTGATGTCCAAGCGAGGCTGGCTTCGTAATAAAAGGAGGCTGCAAGACACGAAACTGATTTTTCATCGTCTCCCCTGCCGTAATTTTTTGATTGTACAGGTCTAACTCCTTCTCAAATAATGCCAACGCTTTCTGAACTGTTTCCCCTCTTTCGATACGTCGTTGTGCTACTCGATCAATGGCCAACCGATGTTCCACCGCGCGAGGATCATCTTTTTGAATGTTCCACGGCATCCACCCCTCAATTGGCGTTCCTGCATACGCCTGTACGATGATGCCAACGGGCACACCGAGCTTTTGATGGAGCGTCTTTCCAAACCAATACGATACTGCCGATGTTTCAAATGCAGACTGTTGCGTACACGGCTTCCACTGCTGAAGACGATCACGGGATTCCAAAAGTGGTTCGTGCCAATGCTCTCGTTGTGACTTGAAAATCCGAAAGTGTGGAAGATTCACGTTTGCTTCCTTTTCCGACTCAAACGAATTTCCCACAGACCAACCCATATTGGACTGCCCAGCACACAGCCAGACTTCCCCAACCGCAACATTTTGGATGTGGATGTTTTCCTTTGCCTGCACCTCTCCAGAAACAGTGATTCCATGCCCAACCCCGTGAGACGGTGTCTTGAGGAAAACTTTCCAAAATCCGTCCGCATTGGCCATCGATGATGCAGAGGCTCCCCAACTGGCAGACACCGTCACTGTTTCCTGAGGCGTTGCCCACCCCCAGATCGCATTATGAGTATCCTGCTGAAGCACCATATTGTCTGCAAACAGACGGGGAAGCCGCACATCTGCAAACACTGATATCGGACTAAAAATTAATACTCCAAGCACCAAAAAAAAGAATTTCATCAATGTTTTTCCTCGTTCGACATGCCCCAGCTATCTCTACGATACATGCTCCATACTCACGATGCTGGGTAGCATACTCTTTTGATTCGGATCTGTGCGATCAGGAAGTACTGGCACGCTGACGCGACAACTTGCCATAACAGTTTGGTTCCTGATAGCTAGAACTGTTTTTACCAACGATGTGCCAGAAATCACATCGTTTGAAAGCAACATCTGTTTTATTATTTTGAAATGGTTGTAGCGCAGTGCGTCCCGAATGACCGCTCATTCTAGGACCGGCTCTTGCATTTGATATTCAACAGATACCCAAGTGACCCAGCGGGTACGCGTAACGAACCAATCAGCAGTGACGACTCATTAATCCATGCCTTTTCATGGAGACCAAAGACGACATCCCCTCTCATCCGTCAGATTGTTGGCGCGAGTCTCACCTCAAAAATCATTGGTGACGCCACTGTATTTCCCCGGTTCGGCTGATCCGCAGCAATACCGCCAAAGACATAGCCGATCACGGTTTCACTCGTCAGGGCATTCACATCAATAATCTCACCCGGCAGGAGACCAATGCCTGTTGCAGCAAAGAACTGAGCATTCGCACCAAAATAGAGGCGTTTGTCATTGCCATCACGAACAACTGGAAACTCTCCAAGATACTGTTGATACAGGTTGCCATCAGGCCCCCGCACAACAGCCGTAATCTGATTTGTGAATCCATAGGAACTGTCATACACAAGTCCATCGACGCGGGTGTCAAAGGTGTTGGCAGAAATGCCCCCAAGTAGAATTTCTGTCATGACTCCAAGCCCTGAATCATAGAGTCCGATTTTTGCAGACTCATAGTGATTCATGGCCTGCTTGAATACATTCGGATGCGTTGCCGGATCGATCATGACAGGTACACCGTCGGCACTGACGTCAACAGGCACCGTCCAAACAGCATTGCCGTTGTAAAATACGCCTGCGAGTACCGAAATACTCTCAACCATGCCTGATTCACTCGGAGACAGAATCGGAAAAACATTCAAATCTCGACGACGGAACTGACTCGGGTCTCCACCGCTTGGACTGACTGACACATTGTTATAACTGAGCGCACCGGATGCGAAATCGTACGAGATATCAAAACCACGAACCTGAGACGTGTAGACTCCATTCGATCCAGGTGTATACGGTCCCTCAAAATTCTGACCAAAGACCAGAAAATATCGGTCTTCGAGTTTCTGCATGCTTCCTCCTGTCACCGCAAAGAAGCCGCCTTCATAGGAATCATCAGTCGCCTCTGCACCAGCTATCTGAATAATGGCATTGGCGTGAAGCGTGACGCCCGGGTTTTTGACCCAATCGACAAGCGACGGAAGGTGAATGGCAGACAATGCGTTATAGGTTGTAAAGTCATTGGCTCCTCGGTCGTAAACGTACCCCCCGGCGACAAAGAGTGTGTCACCATCCTGATGCGAGAGTGTGTTGGTTGCTGACAGACTGTCAATTTCAGCCTCGGTGAGCCCTGCCTCATCAAGTGATCGGGACCATGTTTGCTGTGTAATCGGATCCACAACCCACACATCCGTATTCTGATATTTGGGAGGGAAATTATCGATACCACTTCCATTAAATCCATGGAGTCCATTCGTACGACCAGCAAGTAACACCCACTCGTTGTTTGGGCCATACATAGCGCTTGCAAACGACTGAAGTGTTGGCATGGATGCGGTCCCCATGTCGTACTCCGACAATGCCATGGTGAAGGGACCATCCCATGACGTCACCATCGAAAACGTCGTCGTCTGATCAACGGGCACGGTATAGGTAACGTCACGGCTTGCACTCGTTCCGAATGCATTACTCGCTGTCACAGAAAATGTATGATTGATATTGAGATCAAGGTTTTCAAATACGACTGAGGTACTGTTGGTTACAGTGACCGTTGCGTTAATGTCATCACTTCGTGTGACCGTATATGATGTCGGTGCACCACTCTCTGAAGGATCCCATACAACCGTCAATTCATCCACACCCGTTGTTGCCAGCACAAGATCCTGAATAGGCGTTGGAACAAGTGTCGGATCTACTGGCACAGGCTCAATGCCATCATCCCATCCAAAAACTTCAAATGCTTCTTGATAACCAGACGAGCCCGACGGAGATTCGGGAATCCATCGCAAGCGGTCACCTTGTTCACAGAGACGACTTTGAAAGAACGCTAACAGGACCGTTGGATTTGATGACTGTGGTGGAGATGTCATGTCAATCCAACTCGATTTGGAATCATTCCATTTTTGAACAACTCCATGTGCGACCGACCTCACAACGACTCAGCTCTATGCGTCCCAGACCCGGCCGGGAGACGAGCCAGCGCGCTGGACGGACATTGCTGCCGCCCTGGAGCAGCTCGACATGGCGTACTCGGACGGACTCTGCGACCCGGTCTCGCTCGACATCTGGGAGCAGGATCC
>JBDOMS010000646.1:0-4881 GCA_039831735.1 Pirellulales bacterium | reverse complement strand
ACTGATGTTTGTCTGCCCAGCGTTCGAAGGCCTTGGCGTCACTTTGTTCGAGTGACTTGCGCTCTCCAGTGCCAAGGCTTGCTGTTGTCCAATATTGTCCAGACGCATCGATAATAAACACACGGTCGAGAACCGCTTCGATACTGGATATCACACTTGGTGGATCAATACCGTTTGAAATGAATTCGATTCGAGAACGTGACGGACGTATCGTTTCAATGAGATATCCTTGATCAGTCCGTGGTTGAAACCAATCTCCATCTCGGAGGCGGTCCGTACGTTCGCGTAAGAGTGCTCCACTTGGAGTGGGCTTGAGTGATCGCATCCAAGAAGGTTCCTCGATGGCAAAAGCAGTATTGAGCAGAAGACCGGTGCGGCTAAATTGCTCCTGGATAATAGCCATAGAATTCTGTTCGGGCATCAGGATCGCCAGTGTTCGTCTTGCCCCGCCCCCCCCAACTCCATCTCGAAACACCATGAGCCCAAGGAGCACAAGTGTGGCAGCGATTGAAATGAGAGGTGTTGTCCAGAACATACGTGTTCGATGGCCACGTCTCGCAAAGAACAAAATGTTCAGGGGCCCAGCAATACATCCAAAGCAAACAAGAAAACATAGAATCGCTGTTGTTGGAAGTGTTCGTGGACCGAAGACATCGTACAAGGCTCGAAAACCTGTTGCCCCCCATGTCGGTTCACTCGTATTGCTGACGTAATATTTTTTGATGTCTTCAAACCGTTGTGCTTGTCGTGGCTGAATGAATTTTTTGTAGGCAGCTAGTGGAAGCTTGTTGTCCTTGAGAAGGAGAGGCTCGATAGTGCCTGCACCAATGAGTGAAACTCCATCTTGGGCTGAGGGTGGCACGCCGATCGAGTCAAGGTGTTGAGAGCGAATGTCACTTGTGAGCAGCCCCACCTGTCCACCAAGGCCCACCCAGTCAAGAATCGCTTTTTTTTGAACCGCTGACATGGCGTACCATTCAGACTCTGTGAGCAGCATCACGCTAAATGCTGACCATCCACGCCATTCGTCTGGAGCGTTTACCATATCAAGCACGTTTCCCACGAAAGAGTACTGGTCACGGAACTGGGATATTGCATTGAATGCCTTCTTGGAAAGAGCCGCAATCCATGGTGGATTTCCATTTTTTGGTGGGGTCACGCCTGTGGCTGAAGTGAATTGTATTTGAACATTACTGGTACCCTGTTCCATTCCGTAGCCCCGGATTTCGATTGTCACGTAGCTATAGGTTCTCTCATGATTGAACGGATCAACGAACAGTGTTGTTTTGGTCGTGTTGTCCTTGCCAACAGCAATTTCTGTCCAGGGAATACTTCCTGCTCGTGATCCACTTCTTGAACGTTGGCTGATGATGAATGTCCGTGTAGCAGATGAGGTATTGGTGATGGTGAAAGTGATCGGTATCAGACCAATATCGATTCCATCCATTGTGGAGACATCAAAGCCAGTCCACGCTTCAACATCGACCGTAATTCCACTGCCCGGAATAGTGGGCAGAACGCGGGACTCAGCGAGGAGTGAACCCGAATGCATACCAAGTGACATGCATATGAGGATTCCTGTTCGTATCAGTATCCATGGCTTCGACATGTGTTCAAACCTTTGCTGCCGCCAACGTGGACGGGAGCGGTGCTTCCTGCACAGGGACGTGCTCGAGAAGTCTTTCCACAACAAGATCTGTGGTGTTTCCTTCGATTTTCGCAGAATAGTCCAAAACAATACGATGCCTAAGAACAGACGAAGCGATACAACGAACATCTTCATAGCTTGCATTCACCCGTTTGCTGCAAAGAGCCTTGGCTTTTGCTGCTGCCGCAAGTGCGAGTGCGGCTCTCGGAGACGCCCCGAACTTTATCCCGTCAGCAGATGCTTCTCCTGGATGAGAGGCCTGCACGAGGCGCGCGATGTAATTGGCTACTGTTGGAGGCATGTATATGCGACGCACAAGTTGAAGCAGCGACAAGAGTCGTGGGCCATCCATCACCTGGGATACGTGAGGTTCAATGCCGATGTCACGATGGAGTACAATTTTTTCAAGTGTGTGGACATTATTACTTGGCACATCAAGCTTCAAGAGAAAGCGATCAAGTTGTGCTTCGGGGAGGGGATACGTGCCTTCCAGTTCGATCGGATTTTGTGTCGCCAGAACAAAAAAAGGTGTAGGAAGTTCATAGGTATGGCCCATCACGGTGACGCGCCGTTCCTGCATGGCTTCAAGCATTGCTGACTGCGTTTTTGGGCTTGCGCGGTTTACCTCGTCAGCAAGGAGGATGTTGGCAAAGATTGGCCCACGCTGGAACGTAAACTGTCGCTTGCCATCTACTTCTTCAAGCACTGGATTTCCAGTAATATCACCAGGGAGAAGGTCTGGAGTAAATTGAACTCGTTTGCTCTCCAGAGCGAGTGCTTTCGAAAGTCCCTTCACAAGTTCTGTTTTGCCAAGTCCTGGGAGTCCTTCGAGGAGGATATGTCCACCGGCTAAGAGCCCCACGACCGTCATGTCAATCAAGTGTTCCTGTCCAAAGAGAACATTGTTGAGGGCAGCCTTTAGCTGATCGATTGAATCTGCAGCCACAGCTGCCTCAGATGGTGAGGGCGACTCACTTGATGAATGTTTTGAAGCAATTGTTCCCATGTTCTTCCCGCGCTCAGAATGTACAAAGAAGTAAAAGAAGTGTACTGAAATATCACTTCACGTAGGATAGATTGAACGGAGAGATTGACCGGAAAGCCGCACATCATTGAAAAAAACGTTTTACGGTGGACTGTTCTGAGGGTAAGAGACTGTTAACCTCTACGGAGGAGCCCCCATTTCCAGGTGTTGTGATCGTTCCTCCAGACTGAGGTCCACGGTAGGCCGATTCATCAACCTGAAATGCACCATCGACAACGCTCAAAATGTCATCCGCTGATGCCCGTCCAAGGTCAAGTGGTTGGTCGATCCGCTCCTTGGCTGTCGTTGCGAGATTGTTGTCTTGACCAAAAGTCATGTCTGCATCAGCACGACCCCGATTGATACCTCCCTGCCCTGGTGCCGTGCCACGACTTCGACCGCATGTTGTGCAGGCTGCATTGCATGTCTTCGATTGTGTACATCCTTCGCACTGACCGCATGGTTTTCCACCGGAACACTCATCACACCAACCATCACACTCCTTCATATCGAATCCATGGCACGAGGCAAGTGCATCCATGAGGCGACGATGATTCTGGGCAAGACGTTTTGCAAGTTCAGTACGCTGTTCTGGGCTGAGTTGTTGAATGTCAGTGATTTGAAGTTCATGCATGAGCTGTTGAAGATCACCTGACGGTTGCATGGTCCCAATCGAGAGATCATTCATGCAGGTTGTGAACTCATCAAGAAGTGAAGTCCGAAGGGATTCAGGGAACTGTTGCTCCATCGACTGAAGTGCCGCTGCAGCTTCCATGGCGTGGGCTACGTTATTTGTCAGATCACGGAGTTGTGCTTCTGTCTGTTCCCGAAGCGTGCCGGCAGCTTCAAGGCTTGCATGTTCATACCAATCCTGCTTGGGTTGGTCGAGGATGTGCTGAATTTTGTCGTGAAGAGTATCAATCGATTTCTCTTCAATTAGGTTTTCTTCCTCCAGGTGTTCGATCCATTGTTCAACAACTCGAACATCCGTTGGCCTTTCAATGCGGTGATTTCGATCAGGGCGAGCATGCGCGATCGGAATGATTGTGGCAAGAATCAGCATCAGTGAGATGAAAGTCAGGATTCCAAGGGGTTGTTGCCAACGCCATGTGACCGGCCAATGGGTGTGTGAGAAGACAGTCCGGGATGGCCATGTCCCAATCCCATCGCTTGCTGTAGTCAGTTGTGATTGGAGCCCCAGTGAATCTTCAAGACGCACCTGAGCAGATTCTTGAGATTCAAATTTGTGTCTGGCGTAGAACCATGCACCAGATGCAGATGCCACAAACGTTCCGCCAATGATACTCCACGTCACAGCGAGATAGTCAGGGAAGGCCCATCGCGTGTATAAGAGCACAATCATTGAAATGAGCCCAATGACTGCTGCGACTGGCATCCAGAGAGCAAGCCACCATCCAAGGTTGATTTGAAAGGCGAGTCGTCGTGTTACCACACGCCAGAATGTCCGACGCGCTGTATCTGAAACTTCTTGGGGGCTATTGTTCATCGTGTTCCATGTTGTTTGAATCGATGAGATGTTATTCGTTTATGAAAATACAAAAAAAGCGTAGACTCATAGGCTCATCCAACGCATTCACCCAAACTACCTTCTTTTAATATACAAGATGCAATAGTTTGGAATCCACAGGACAGGGAGAAGATTATGTCAGGTTTGACGCGTCGAAACGTAATGAAGGTGGGTTTTTTTGGTGGTGTCTTCTCATCACGTCCCGTTCGTCCTCTGTGCGCAGCCCTTGCAAATGATGAAATCAGACTCGGATTTATCGGATGTGGTGGACGTTCAAATGCACTGATGTCTGCTTTTTCAAAAATAGACGGAGTGTCTATTCGGGGGTTGTGTGATCCAGATGAGGAACGACTCGGAAAAGCGAATGAACGATTTCCCAAGGCCCGGACGTGGACGGATCTGCGTGATCTGATTGCTGATAACAATATTGATGCTGTTGTTGTGGCAACGTGTAATCACTGGCATTGTCTGGCAACAATTTGGGCGATGCAGGCGGGTAAAGATGTCTATGTGGAAAAACCGTTGTCTCATAGCCAATGGGAGGGAGAACAAACCGTTGCTGCTGCTCGTGCACTCCATCGTATTTGTCAGGTTGGCACGCAACAACGATCTGATCCTATGCAAGCCGAGATCAAGCAGTTTCTGCATGAAGTAAAAGGTCTTGGTGATATTGAGACGGTT
>JBDOMS010000209.1:0-4885 GCA_039831735.1 Pirellulales bacterium | reverse complement strand
AGGAATGAATTTATGACATTCTTTGTGAGGTAATACAAAGAACTAGTCACGACGTCGAATTTCCAACAGTACGCTTTCGTTATTGCTGTCTGGTATTGGCCAGGAGGTGAGTCTACGCATCTGAACTTTTTTTATAAAACCACGGTGTCGTGCATCTTGTTTCTCAGTTTCCCATCGCGGCCCCTTTATAAGAAGTATTCTGCCAAAAGTATGGCTTACTGGCTCAAACCAGCTCAAGAGTTTTGTGAGGGGAGCAACGGCGCGTATTACAAGCGTATCAAAAGTGTTTGGATACTTCGAAACAAGTTTTTGACCAGCTGCCACATGTACTGGAATATTGATATCAATTTCGTTTACGATGGCTTGGACGGACCGAGCCTTTTTGGTCACACTATCACACAACTCAACCCGTAAGTCTGGGCGAAGAATAGCCAATAACACTCCGGGTACACCACCTCCTGTCCCTACATCAAGCACTCGCTCGTTGTTCTCCAAGATATTGATGAGAGCAACAGAATCGGCCATGTCACGATTCACAAACGTTTTTACAGTTGTATGCCGAGTCAGGTTTAGTTTTGTATTCCATTCTCGAAGATGCCATAAATACGCAGTAAGTTTTGGTAAAGCTTCTCTCGGCGCGTTGAGACCATATTGATCACACTCATCGGAGATATTTTGCATGAGATCGGAGAATGCGTGCATGGCAAATATCAGGAAGTACTAATTTCTGAATAATTTTTGTGATAGATTCTCAGAACTCTACTGCATCTGCTTGCGTAATTTCTCATCCCTCAGGGGAGAGAATGCTGCATTATTGAGTGTTTCGAGAAAGCCCTTGTGAAGCTGGCTGTACAACAGTTCGATTTGAGCGACCATGAAGTGAACTCAGTGCGGCCTGTAGATAGGGATCGGTAGATAACGCGACAGCCTGGCCATTGGCGGGTCGAGAAACAGAATGAACAACAATGTCAGGGCTGACTCCAATATTGCTATATGGCCGACCATTAGGTGAGAAAAACTTCGCAGTTGTCAGACGAAGTCCAACGCCTGCAGTTTCCAGAGGAAAAATGCCCTGAATAGATCCTTTTCCATAACTGCGTGTACCAACGATGGTAGCTCTCCCGTGATCTCTCATCGCACCAGCGAAAATTTCACTTGAACTTGCAGAGTCACCATCAATTACAAGCACTAGTGGCATTCGCCATGTCCCAGAACGAGTAGCTGAATAATTGAAATCTTCGTCTGGACAGCGACCACGCGTTGCGACGACCAGGCCACGATCAAGAAACAAATCTGCAACGTCGACCGAAGCTGACAGAAGACCACCAGGATTGCCACGAAGATCAATAATCAAGGATTTCATCCCGACCATCTCAAGACGCCGCAATGCTGCTTCTAAATCCATAGCTGTTGTTTTTTGAAACGATGTGAGTTTGATATACGCAGTGCCATGTCCAGAATCAAGTATTTTGACGTGTTCAACACTCGGAACTTCAACATGCTCACGTCGAACCGTCATGGCACGAGCAACCGCGCCTCGAGCCACTGCGAGGGTTACAATAGATCCTTCTGGCCCTTGCAGGAGTTGCGCTGCCTCATCAACGTTCATTCCACCAAGTGGCCTACCGCCGATTGCCACAACATGATCGCCAGACCGAAGACCAGATCGCTCTGCCGGGCTATTCGAGATAACGTGAACAACCAAAAGCCCATCTTTAGCACCCTTGAGTTCAACCCCAAGACCAACAAACTTGCCCTCAATTTGAGCATACAAATCATCAAGCTGACCTGTTGTGAGAAAAGATGAATACTCATCAAGTCCACCAACAGCTGCAGCTGTCATTTCCATGATCGTAATAGCCGGAGGTACGCCAAGTGTAGAGTGAGCAATACGAGCTACCCAAGCAGCGATCGTTTCAGCTTCGACTTGAGATGTAACAGAACGACCACTAATGACTCGTGAAACTTGCTCTCGATAGAGTCTGCAACGCTCTGGTGTTGCCTGAGCAGCATAGAGAGATGCAAAGATTGGCTCCTCAATCGCTACATCAACTGCCAAGCAGCCACGTGAAATAAGACGTGTGTAATCTGGTGTATCGACGTGGTGAGACGTGATTCGTCCAAGAACGTCACCGTACACTCGCCGAGCATCCAACTCAGAAATGAGTGCAAGCCGCTTTTGGTATGCAATTTCAGTATGTCGACGAGCAATGTCACAATGTAACTTTGCCAAGTCGTAGCGATGCTGTAAATCGACTGGAAGAGTGCCTTTACGAGCAGCAGTCTCACACATACTGACAACATCAGACCAGCGTTGTTCTTGCACAAGACGAATCGTGTGACTTGCAAAATCACTTTGAAAAGATGTCGTCGGTGTCGAAAGAAGATCTGTATCATGGGTGATGTCTTTTGCATGGGAAACACATGACCATGCAGACACCACAAGCAGCGCGACTGCCCGAACAAAGAGTGAGGCAGAAAAGCGTTTTACGACGATCTGAGCAGATACAAAACTCACTACAGCAATCCATTTGCGGAATACCGCGCAATAGGCAGGTAACTAGCGGTCTCTCCGTTGACCGCTTCCGATTATGGATCACATTTTTGGGCCAGTCAAAAAAGAATAGCTACAAAGTGATTGATTTCCAGACACTTCAGTGCCATCGTTCGAAGTGTAACGATTACAACAGTCATATCAGTCTGGTTATGTTGGTCAGTTGGCCTAAGATGGCGGCTAATATATTCAAAGTGCTCAGGAAGCATAGTTCTCTATTGGTGATGGTGATTCAAAAGCAGATGTTGCCATATCCAGATCACAATTGTTCGAGGAGGTATTGAGCGGCTGGCGTGCGTAGCTGTTTGTGCGGAACATCCAAGAACTGACTTCATGAACACCATGACTCACAGTCTCATCACAGCGCAGCGAATAAGATATCTCAAATTAAAGAAAACTCGGTATCGTTGCATTTGTTTTTATGACAGATACTTTCTTGGATCATTGATCAACAAGAATTGTTTTGAAATCAATGCTCAAGAGATTGGGTGTTCACTTGGTCGAGATACTCTTGTGCGTGCACTGCAGTGCCGTTTAGCACTTGAGCGTGAGGTGCTATACGATAGTAGTGTAGTGGCCTTCCCAAGCCTCTCTGCTTCAAAGTGATTCGACCATATTATCGAACTGCATGATTTTGAATGCCGTATCATATTGAATATTTTAATGGTTTTCTGTTCTGTCTGAACAAGTGTTAGACGATTAGTGAATGGATGAAAGACTCAGGGCCAATCACTAATGTGCTGCTCCTCAACCCGATAGAGAGTTGTCACGAAGACACCTTAGCCAAAGCGCAGTCTCGTATTCTTCTTTGGATGAGCTTCGTGTTTATCGAAACACGTCAGATGAATAGCGGTGTACGACTCGTTTCGCCTCTCGCTCTTGTTGAGCAAAAAAGATTGAAACAGAGAAAAACTAGGCGGCTCGACGCGGAGCTCTTTCGGTAGGGAAAGACAAAATATTTTGATTACTACCGGTAATGGTAGAATATATTTTTTCCAGTCGATTGACCATCGTACGAGGTGAACAAAGTGTGCGGACCCTCTTTCTTGATGCAAGCCCAAATTTTTCAATCAGGTCACGATGCGCATGAAGATTACGTATGGCTTTTGATAAAGCAGGAATATCACCAGTGGGAAAAACCACTCCCTCAACCATATGTCGAACCATTTCTTTCATTCCACCTGCATCACTAACAATTGGACATGTTCCAGTATTCATTGCTTCCAACAGCGCACGACAGAGTGCTTCATGGCGGGATGGCATCACAAACAGGTCAAAATTACAGGCCAGTTTTCCCCCATCGGGTAGAAAACCAGTTGAATGAAGACGTCCTTTCCAGCGAGGGTCTTTTATGAGTCGCTTGACAGTAGAATCTTGTACGTTGCCAATAAGAACTACGTGTATGTCTTGGAGGTCAAGGCAATTCAAAGCGGCACGTAAAAGAATATCGATTCCTTTTACGGGTCGGATATTTGCAACTGAACCAATTACAAAAGCATTGTGTGGAATTTTGTGTTGTTGTCGAAACTCTCCAATCTCTATTAAGTCATGGTCAATGTCAGGAATGCAGTTGTACACCACATGGCACAGGTGACGGTGAATGCCAGCTTTGACCAATGCATCAGCAACAGCTTGTGATTCACAAGCATGAGCGGCTACCCTCGAAGATAGAAATGTAATGTGGTTTGCAGGATCAAGGTGGCTTGGAGGTGTTGAAATACCACGAAAAGAAACAAGATACGGAGGGTTTTTCAATGCTGTTACTGCGAGTGATGCAGCAGCTAATGATCGTGGCGTAAATGCATGAACAATGTCGGGGCCAAAGTCTTGAATCATACGACGCATTTGCCATATTGAACGAGGATCGACTTTCGAGCGATATGGGAAACATTCAAAATGGATAGAGGATCGTATCTGTGCGTCACGCGCCCACTCTCCCGGGATATGCGCAACACAGAGTTCATGATTTTGTTGTGCAAATTCCTGTACTAACAAAGGCGGAGTATGAGCAAGTAGTAGTTTCAACACGAACCTCCAAAAACACAAATAAAGAATCATTATTACGAATACAATGTTGAATCCTTCATTTTTCATATAGGGATCTTCCTGAATCATGCTTCTTACCTAGATCACCTTCTATCATTTTCAGCAATGCCTCACACTTCCTAAATGCAAGACACAGGCTCTGCAACACATCTGGACAGGTCAAACGTTTCATGATGCTTCTCAACAAGGAGCATCAGAGTGTGAGACGAAAAAAGTAATTTCCAAAAAAAGAAGATAAAGTGTGAAGCTACTGCGGCTTCGTCTCTGTGATACAGATAACTTCTT
>JBDOMS010000261.1:0-4900 GCA_039831735.1 Pirellulales bacterium | reverse complement strand
CGAGGACACTTGTCCTGAGGAGATCCTTTCTCCGGAAACAAAAGAACCGATTGGTGGTGAGGAAAAACCTGAGCTTGACGTATCCCTTTGTCTTCATGAAGAAACGGTGGAAGAGTCCGATCCGATAGTAAAGAGATTGTTACAAAAGGTTCCCGAGCAGTGGTTAGGTTTTGCAAAAAGTATTGAATCTGAGGTTCAAGAAAATCGCTCCGTAATTGCCATTGTTGGTGGAGTGCCCGGAGAAGGTTGTTCGACTATTGCTCGGGGGCTTGTATCAACACTGCGGTGTCGAGGCTGGAATGTGACGGCACTAGAAGGTGCTCAGGTAATCGACAGACAACAAATCTTTGGCAGCAATGAAGAAAAGAGAGTGGCCATTGTTGATGCGGGAGCATGGTTTCCACCTGGGCCTATCCAGCACGATCGTATAACGGCATTGAGTGATGGTTACGACGCTGTTGTCTTGGTAAGGCGAGCTTCGAAAGCTCCATCGGCTGCTCGTGCAACAGTCATTAAGAACGTTGGTCTTCATCTCATTGGGGAAGTTGAGACGTTTGTCAACGAGGAAGGTATCCCATCACATGGGGAGAGGGCTCATTAGAATGACACACGCTGGATGCTTGACAGATACACACTTGTTCTCTTCACAAGAAATCGCCAAGGCGAAAATCTTATACGCGATGGAACACGAGTGTATTGCCGCTGTTTTATGTGGGCCGCCTGGCACTGGGAAAACATTTATGCTGCAGTCGTTGATCGATGATCTGAAATCGATTGGCCAAGTTGGATGCATCCTTTCGTGGCTTACACTTCGTGAAACTATTTTGAGTGAACAGCCAGATGTATTAGTGATTGATTCGATCGATGATGCGAACGAAAGTGAGTTAGGGTCAGTGATTCACCGGTGTCGTAAAATGAATCCGCATATCCGGTTTATTCTTGTCGGGACGGGGCGACTGCTGACGCTCATATCACGGGATAAAAGCCTAGAGAAGCAAATAGGGATGCGAGCTGTGCTAACATCGTGCAAACATGCAGACACGCTTAGGTTGGTGGCAGGCATACTTCAGGCTGATGCGCCCAATGGGTGTTACAAACTAAAGTCAGTTGCTGACGTAATCCATGAAATTACTGCGGGGATTCCGGGTGATATTGTGAAACTGACGAAGTTAGTTGCCGTTGTGGCAATGAATCATCCTGATGGAGTAACCGGTGAACTCATCGAACAAATTCATTGGAAGCTGGATCTTAGAGCGGCATAAGTGGATCCTGGTTTAGTCGCTTTCTATCTGGAGCGAACGGAGCGAGGTCAATCGCTGTCTGGTTTCCAGTCATAAGATCAGCAATGAGTACAGCTGTGCCCGTGGATTGGTGCAGCCCAGCCCGAAAGTGACCTGTCGCAATATAGGCGTTTTTATAACCAGGTAGAAAACCAATGGATGGTATTCCGTCAGAACTTCCTGGCCGCAAGCCTGACCAAGAATGAGTATGGATCGTTGCTGCAGATGCTCCCAAAAGGTCTGTTGCAAGAGTAAGCAGCCGTTCGATTGCCTCAGGAGTCGTCGACTTGTTGAAGCCTGCGTTTTCTAGCGTTGAACCGACTAAAACTTTTCCGTCTGTTCGAGGTAACAGGTAATCAACGCCATGCAAACCAATGTTTATCACTTTTGCTAGAGTCGGATGAGGTAAATCTAGCAACGCGATTTGACCGCGGACCGGCGAAGTATTGAGGGGAATATTGAGTGTCTTAATGAGTTTTCCAGACCAAGCCCCAGCTGCGATACAAAAGATCTTGGCTTCTATTGTCTGAGGAATATTTCCTGTGGTAGTACATTCAAGATGTGTTATTTTTCCATCCTTTGCAGGAAAAGCATGTACTGAAACACCATCCAGAATATCTACATTTCGCATCGAGCATGATTGACGCAATGCTTTGAGGTGACGTGGTGTTCGGATTTGTGCTTCATCTGGAGTGAAAAGTCCCCCCTTAATGAGGCCTCTGTCCACTGCATAGCGAAGCCCCGGTTCAATCTTGCAAAGGTTGTCGGCAGTATGCGTTTCACAGCAGATGTTTCTTTGGTGAAGAGTGATGGCATGGCTTTTTAATTCATCTAACTCGATTGAGGTTCTTGCAATATGAAGGCCTCCACAACGGATGAGGCCATTATCTATGCCAGTTTCCTCAAGGAGTTCTCGTGACCATTGGTGATGAATGGTGTCACTGAATGATGTTAGTTGTTCTACTGACGTGGCATCTGCATAACAGGCAACCGGGGGTAAGATTCCAGCCGCAGCCCATGAAGTAGTAGATTTTCTATCCTCGTGCGCCAAGACCTGAACACGTATTCCACGGGAAGCAAGTTCTCTCGCAATCGAAAGGCCAATCACTCCTCCGCCGATAACACAGCAATCGACCATACTTCAGGTGTTCTTATCAAAAGACAGAGGATTAGGAATTTGTTGCAATAGTTGGTGAGTCAGCGATGTTCACCCAAACATGAACATGGGGGGCTCCACGAAAGTGCCAAACAAATGAGGGGCCTTCCAGTCGCCAGTTGTCCCAAACGCCATCATTGCCAAGATCACCCTGACGGAAAAAGGCAAGCCTGCATGTATCCAGCCCGCCCTGTGTTGAAAGGCATTTTCTTGCTTCAGCCTGGTCCGTCATTCGAAAAGGTTCAAGCAGGACAGAGAGAACCTTCTCTAGTTCTTCCTTTTGATCTGCAGACAATTCAGGAACGGGAATTCCTGGTGCGTCCACTATGTGGCTGGTTTTGCTTGAGCCGCGAAAAGAAACAGCGTTTTCTTTAGGTAAACGTTGCACCAATGCCAGCTTGCGCTGACGGCCATCGAGCATTTCAAAAACACGATTGGCAGCTATCGCTTGAGGCCAGAAGACATTACCGGGGTGATTTGGTTCTTCGTTAAATCCTCCTGCATCGTGTCCATAAAATATTGGTCCTCCAAAAGTGACATGGTCCTCTGAATCACCATCACATCGAAGTGTCATATGCCTCCCTGTAAGGAGAAACTGAAATTGACCTGAGCCAGGTTCACCGATGAGAGCAATAGATTGAGAGTGTCCAAAACCACCGGCATCATCCTCAAGCTGTTTATCGAATCGGTCATGCCAGTCTGAGTGAATAAGTTGCTCAAAGACGTCACGAATCATTTGACGTTGTTCGTTTGTGTAAAAGTCACTGACAATATCAGGCTTCGAAGACTGCCAATTGTTTGCGACGCGACTTCTGAGGAGGCCATATTTGGGATGGACATAATCCCAGGGAAAGCAAATGGATTGTCGTTGCTTAGGTGTGAGCGAAGCATGGAGCCTGCCAGCCAATGTTTCAGCAGATGAAGCGTCGACCAGAGCAGGTTTATCTTGAGGTGTCGCTGATAAAAGTGCTGGACGAATTGATACTGCACTTGCAAGAGCTGTTGAGCGAGCAAGGAACGTTCTCCTCGAAAGATTATGGAGAGCATGCTGGGTAGTCATGAGAAGGGCCTCCTGAGATATGTGGCTCGCGATAATAAAAATTGTGGGGGTGTGCCGATAACACGATTATTGTCATAAGCGCCGTGTTCAAAAACACAGAGCAACAAACACGAATAAATTCTATCACGAATGGAATAGAGTGATAATTGGGATAAAAATTAGTGAGAGTTTTCGGCGGTTTATTGATGGGGTTAACGCGTTCCTTGTGTATTTTCGAACTGTATTTCAGCAGTTAAACTTTCAGGGATGATCCTGAACCTGAGCATTTCGCCATGAAAATCGAATTGGAGTGGGGCGAGTTGCGTGAAAGCAGGTCTCTTGATGACGACATGACGAGTTTTGGATCAAGTCCAACACATCGCTCACGCACCCTTTTTGTGAGGCGTATCATCTGCCTGATGGAACGAGAAAAAAAGGTCTTTATTCTTGATTGACCTTCTAGCAGGCGCATTTGCCGGAGTGTGTTACGCCCCAGTTTTATGCACCTTTAGAAGGCAATGGAAGCCCTGAAAGAAGTCAGGCGATGGTAGCCAACGTTGAAGAAGCTACAATTCAAAGAAATTCTAGGCAATTCAAGTTCACATACGGTATAGAAAATGCCACCAGCTCCTCTGTCTTCTGTTCCTGACTCTCTTGGCCGTTTCGGGCGGTTCGGGGGACGTTACGTGCCGGAAACCCTCTTGGCTGCTCTTGAGCAACTGGAGGATTCGTATGCTGAGGCCATTGCTGACCCATCATTTCACCATGAACTTGATGGTTTGCTATCAACTTTTGTCGGTCGTCAAACTCCGCTCTTATTTGCTCAGCGGCTCACGCAGTGTGTCGGAGGTGCTCAGATTTATTTTAAGAGAGAAGACCTCAGTCATACTGGTGCTCACAAAATAAATAACACTCTCGGCCAGTCTCTGCTCGCTCAACGTATGGGAAAGAAGCGAATTATTGCTGAGACTGGAGCTGGTCAGCATGGTGTCGCAACGGCCACTGCCTGTGCTCGGTTCGGCCTCGAGTGTGTCGTCTACATGGGAGCTGAAGATGTGAGGCGTCAGGCTCCAAATGTACGAAACATGCGATTTATGGGAGCAGAAGTTCGGCCTGTCGAAACAGGATCCCGAACGTTGCGAGATGCAATCAATGAAGCCATGCGAGATTGGATGGGAACCGTTGAGAACACGCATTACATTATTGGATCTGTTGTCGGCCCTCATCCGTTTCCGCGAATTGTAAGAGATTTTCAGTCTGTGATTGGTCGAGAGACCATTGACCAATGTCACAGCCAACTTGGAAAACTTCCGAATGCAGTGATCGCTTGTGTTGGAGGTGGTAGTAATGCTGCCGGGATGTTCTTTCCATTTATCGACCATAAAGAAGTTCAGTTGATTGGGGTTGAAGCAGGTGGAAGATCTG
>JBDOMS010000182.1:0-4909 GCA_039831735.1 Pirellulales bacterium | reverse complement strand
GGCAGAGGCATTGAGACTGACGAACTATGCTGCCAAGGAAGGTGCAGATGCCGCACTCGTCGTTGGTCCGTACTACAACCGACCAACACAACAGGGAATCTATGAACACTTCAAAGCCCTTGCTGAGAGTGTTGACATTCCAATCTGTGTCTACAACATTCCAACACGAACCGGCCGAAACATCGAGCCTGAAACCATTCTTCGTCTGGCTGAATTGCCTGGTATTGCCATGGTCAAAGAAGCTACTGGATCGATGGACCAGGCATCTCAGATATTGGCTGCGACAGATCTCACCGTCTTATCCGGTGATGACAGCCTCACACTTCCGCTTCTTTCGATTGGTGGGAAAGGTGTCATATCCGTCGTTGGAAATATTGTTCCGGCTGACATGATTGCCCTCTTGAAGGCTTTTGATGCCAATGACATGCAGCAAGCCTGTGCGTTGCATCACAAACTCTTTTCGCTCTGCCGTGATCTGCTTGGTCTGGCCAGCAATCCCATCCCAATCAAGGCAGCCATGTCGATGCTTGGCCGAGATACCGGGGATGTGCGTCTTCCGCTTGTCTCGCTCGACTTGCCATTGGCTGCAAAGTTGTGCGACGTGCTGACCAGCTACGGTCTTGAACCAACTGCAGTGGTGGCCTAGTCCACACACATGGTGGCACCATGCTGGGAAAAGGGCGTGATGACGCTGTCGTAGTCTTTCGACAGCCCTCGCTGACGAAGCCATTCCACAACCTGTTCTGCTGACGATTTCGACTCACAGCAGGCCAACACAGCCGGCCCCCAACTACTCTGAGCAACGCCATGAACTCCATGGGCATGCAGTGCGCCGACAAGCTGGGCAATTGTACCGTACCATGGCAGACGCGATGACTCCGTGACAAACGGTTTTCCCGCGAGGCTTCCGTATCGATACACGGCATCACTAAAGTCAACATGTCTCTTTTCCAATGCTGCTGGGAACAGTTCGTGCTCGGCAATGCGAACTAGCTCTTGCGAGATCTCTCTTGGCACTGATGGCAATCGCGCAAAAGCTGCTTTTTCATCATCTCCATGGAGTCCCGCAGCCCCTCGATGGATCAACACCACACCACACCAGGCGTCTGGTAATGCAGTCTGCGCAACAAGTGGTGCAAACTGATCATGCTCGTTTTCAAAACGACCTCCCTCCCAGAGGAGCCCACCCTTTGCAAAACCATAGATGCCAATACATGAACGACGACCACGCCGGCCTGCTCGTGCAAAATCAAACGCCTTGTCAGTACAGAAACCTGACGTCATACCACAGCACGTGTCCGGTGAAAAAAACTGATGGATGCCTGCTGCCACAGCCATCGCAAGTTGTGTACCGCTGCCCAACCCCACATGCGCCCGTGGCGCATCATGAATCGTGATGGCACACCTGCATTCTTGAAGCGACAAGACTTCCATGCAGTGCATGGCAATCTGCCGGGCTCGATCAGAAAAAGGCCCTGTCACCGTCAGGCGATCACACGCCTCAACCTGCACGTCCATACCCAGCTTATCAATCATGACACCCACTCCACCAAATGATGGAACATCGGGGTTGCCAAAGGACGTCATGCCCAGATGCAGTCGACCTGGTGTTTGAATACGAATTGATCGAACGGCACTCATACGCATATCTTCTCTTCTAAATATGCTATCGATACTTGATTGAAAGGTGTTCCTACTGGCATGCACGTCAGTCTAGCGGATAGCATCCTGCACATATGACTCAATACGATTCCAGGCCTCGTGTTCACGCCTTCCACCTGTTTTGTGAACGAGCGATGCGAGTTCGTTCATCTTTTGCTGGATGACCTCAGCGCCCAAAAGATGCATTCGCGTGACAAGAATTGCTGCTTCAACAATGGCATGTTTCGCGCGATTGAAACCAAGAAATGGTCGCTGATCATGCACGGCCACAACCGCCGCCACATGGTGTTCTCGCTCACTACTTCGGTCACTTTGCTCCAAGCGGAATTCATAGGCTCGGCAGGCGTCTTCAAGAACCCACCCGTGAATCTCATCAGCAGTTCGACTACCTGGCGGCGTACTGAGCGAATGCGTCACAACGTTTGCCAAGAGCAAGACATCGTCGACAAGATGAAAAACTCCTTCAGGTACGCTAATGAGATTCTCTGCAGTCTGACTGGTACGAAACGGCAACAATGAAAGTTGATTCAGCGCGTTTTGCTGTACAGCCTCTTCGCACACATGGGGTCCCATGGCAGCAACGTGCATCCTTCCGTCGACATCGGTGGTCGTTACAAGACCTTCAAGAATCATCGGCATGGCTGAGGGTTCCTTGTGCTCTTCACGCTGTCAGACCGAGCGTTTTTCCAATGCCCGGCGAAGGGACGAGAATGAGTGTATCTTGAAGTGGATCAGGCATACAGATTTTCCTATCAGACACACCCGTGACCGCATCACCCCCACATATTCATTTTGTAACTGGCAAGTTAGCTGAGCACTCACTGCGCCAGGTTCTAGAGAGCCTCGCGAGACGCGCTGGATTTGAATACACGGTTCAGGTGCTCAATATCACAGTCGCCGCACTCATGACCACTCCATGGATCGCACGTCGGCTTCACGTTCCACCCCAGACAACACGCATTATCATTCCGGGGGCATGCCGTGGCTCACTGGAGTCCTTTCAGGACGTAACGGAACTGCCGGTCGACCGCGGCCCCGTCGACCTTCGCCGGCTTGATGAATTCTTTGGACAACATTCGGATGATCTGGCTTCCTACGGTCAACATGACATTGAAATCATTGCTGAGATCAACCATGCCCCCCGGCTATCACTCAGTGAACTCAAAGCAGCAGCCCAACGGTATCAAGACCATGGAGCCGATCGTATCGACATCGGATGTGATCCAGGACATATCTGGACGGGGGCTGGCGAGGCTGTTGCCATGTTGGTCGATGAGGGCTTCGTCGTTTCCATTGACAGTTTTGAACCGCGAGAGATTGCACTTGCCACACGAGCCGGTGCAACCCTTGTCCTTTCTGTGAATTCAACCAACGTTGCGGCAGCGTCTGATTGGGGCTGTGAGGTTGTTGTCGTTCCTGACGTTCCCGCGACACTCGAAGGTTTTGACGAAACGATTGAACGGCTCGCCAACGAGCATGTTGCCATGCGTCTTGACCCCGTATTGGAACCCATCGGATTTGGTTTTGCCGAAAGTCTCGGCCGATATCTTGAGACACGCCGTCGCTATCCCGATGCTGACATGATGATGGGAATTGGCAATCTCACAGAACTGACGGACGTTGACTCGTCTGGTACCAATGTCATGCTCATGGGGTTCTGTCAGGAAACTACCATTCGTTCCGTCTTAACCACTGAGGTGATTCATTGGGCTTCCAGCAGCGTGAAAGAATGCGATCTTGCCCGCAGACTTGTGTTTCATGCTGTCCATAATCGAACACTTCCAAAACATGTTGAACCAGGCCTGATCACACTCCGGTCTGGAAAACCACAGGCATTCGGTGATGAGGAACTTGATCGACTTGCAAACATGATTCGTGACCCAAACTTTCGTATCTTTGCAGAACGTGGTCAGGTTCATCTCGTTGGTGCTGGTTTTCATATCGCGTCACGTGATCCCTTTCTCCTATTTCGGAGACTGACTGAAGCGGGACGCAATGATGTGGATGCATCACACGCATACTACTTGGGCTATGAGGTCGCAAAAGCAGTCACTGCCATTACCCTTGGCAAGGATTACCGGCAGGATCAGGCCCTCGACTGGGGGCACCTCACACAGCCAGAGATCGCACACGGCCCATCAAAAGTTGCTGCTGACATTGCAAAGAAAGCAGATTTTTCTGAACCTGAGAGTGATTCACCATGACTCTTTCCATCACCCGCAGTTGGTCAACGGCATCCGGTGCAATGGTCGGACACCTGACACACGATGTCGATGCGTTTACAGTTTTTCAACACCTTGCGACACTGCCCCATGTACTCTTTCTCGACAGTGCACGGCGTGATGCACCAGATTCTCATACCGGAACCATTGGAACACTTCAACTTGGCAAATACTCCTTTGTAGCCGCTGATCCAATTTACTCCATTACACTTCCACGGAACACCAACAACCTATCAGCATCTGTCTTTCACTGCTTCAAAACGATCCGAAAACTGTTACGTGATCTTTCGTGCCCAACAATCCCTGGACTTCCACCCTTTCAAGGGGGCATTGCGGGCCTGTGGTCGTACGAGTGTGGCTTTGCCGGACTTGATCTCAGCCCCCCCACATGCTGTGAGACTGTGACACCTTTAGCATCGCTCCATGTGTACGATGTCGTCTTCGCATTTGACCATGCCACTGATGATGGCTGGATCATTTCTCAGGGAGTACCGGCAAGGGGGCTGGTTGCACGAAAGAAACAGGCCCAACAACGTTTCGAGTCGATGCTCGCTTTGGAGTTATCTCCATCACGTGCTCCAGTACCAGATGCAATACCTCAACCGAAGGAGCTTTCTTCTGCAACCTCGACAACGACACCATGGCGTCACCCTCTCCCCGCATACCCCGAGGTCCGATCAAATTTTTCACGAGATGCCTATGTCGAGATGGTGAAGCAAGGCATTGAATATGTACGGGCAGGTGACATGTTTCAGGTCAACCTTGCACAACAAATGTCGCTTGAATCATCCGTTGATCCGGTCATGCTTTACTCGGCAGCACGTACATGCAATCCTGCTCCTTTTGCAGGATTCTTTGATGCTGGTGACACCATAATTGCAAGCATGTCCCCAGAACGCTTCCTTCGCGTGACGGGACAATCTGTTCATATGCATCCCATCAAAGGTACCCGACGGGTCACAACAAGCCCGGAGGCGAATCTCTATGCTGCTGCAGACCTCGGTACAAGCGACAAGGACAGGGCT
>JBDOMS010000400.1:0-4961 GCA_039831735.1 Pirellulales bacterium | reverse complement strand
GTGAAAAAAAGTTTGGTGTTTTTGGACAAGGTTCGAAGGGTGCTTTCACAATTTCAGCGAGAGGTCATTCACCCGCCAAATCAACGATTTATAAAAGCCAGTCTGCGAATGCCGACAACATTCTTTGGACGGCACCACAGCCAGAGAAAAGCCCATATCGGATTGAGTGGGAGGATCTTGTTGCTGCAGTGACTCATAATACTACGTATAACGAGGCTATCCGTGGTGCTGAAGCCAGCCTTGTAACAGCGATGGGACGTTTTGCGGCGCACACTGGTAAAAGCATTACATTTGATGAAATGCTCGCATGCCCGGATGACCTGACGAAGGCTGTTTCCACACTCAACGATGATTCACCTGCAATTGTGCACAGAAATGAACAGGGACAATATCCAACGCCAATGCCAGGGCGTTTCAAATATGAATATCGCAGCTAAAGATATTCACAAAGGTTTTGTGTGTGGACGTGCGTCTACTTGATACCCCGTCGCGAGTTCCCGAAAGGATTCCACAGATGCGTCGCGGTCAAATGATGACGTCAATTCCTCTTGTATAATATCACCGACAGTGCCAGATGCATCGGCGGCAGCTTGCGCATCAAGAAAAAGCCATCGAGATCGTCGAGCCAGAACATCTTCAACAGTCCGCGCATATTCATAACGAATGGCAAATCGTACCATCGCTTCACTGAGACCAGGCAGAATCTCATGGTTGGAACCCGGCAAGGAAAGAACACAATCAGATTCGCTTCCATAGAGATGCAAGCCAGGTGGAGCAGCAAGAGATACTTGAGCCTCGCTAGGAGATGGTGAACCAACAAGACGGAGCGTCTTTGTTATTCCCGGATTGTTTGAGGGGAGGAGATTGTGGTTGAAACAGGTTCGTAAAACATCTTCTGCCATGGCACGGTATGTTGTCCACTTTCCTCCAGATACGGTTACCAAACCGTGGCTGGATACCCGAATAATATGTTCACGAGAGATTTGCTTTGTGTCCGTATCGTTATGACGTGGCGTGTGAACAAGAGGACGCAAGCCAGCCCAGGCAGCACGAATGTCAGAACGCTGTGGTGCATGTGCAAGATAACGAGACGACTCCTTGAGAATGAAATCAATTTCCTTTGGAAAAGGTCGTGGTTCAATAGGAATATCATCTCTGGGAATATCAGTTGTTCCAAGAATCAATTTTCCCATCCACGGCACTGCAAACAGTACTCGACCGTCCGTTGTTTTTGGAACAAGAAGTGCTTGATCCGATGGGAAAAAAGATTGATCAACTACTATATGGGCCCCCTGGCTTGGTGCGAGTGTTCTCATCGCTGCAGGATCATCGAGGCGTCGAACCGAGTCGGCCCAAACGCCAGCTGCATTGACCACACATTTTCCGTATACGGGAAAACGCCGGTTTGTTTCTTGGTCTTCCACTAGAACGCCATTCACCTGACCATCTGCACTACGTGTGTCGGATTTTAGGAACTGCATAACTTGACAATAATTTAGAATTGTTGCACCAGCTTGAATTGCGGTGCGCGCTAATGCGACAGCAAGCCGAGCATCATCAAATTGGGCGTCCCAATAGCGCACACCACCGCAGAGCTTGTTGTGCTGGACCATTGGTGACTCTTTAAGCAACGTCTTACGAGAAACACACTGGCTTTTCCCAAGGCGGCTTCCTTGTGCAAGAGCATCGTAAAACGCGAATCCAGTCCTGTAGATGGGCAAGTTCCAGATAGAACCCAACAGTCCAAAACACGGCACGACAAATGGGAGTGGTTGAGTCAGATGAGCAGCATTATCGAGCAGTATTTGACGCTCTCGTAGCGACTCACGAACAAGCGAGATATTCCCCTGGGCTAGATACCGCACCCCACCGTGGACGAGTTTTGTAGCACGGCTTGATGTTCCTTTGGCAAAATCATGTGATTCAAAAAGGACGGTTGAGAACCCACGTGTTGCTGCATCAACGGCAATACCGAGGCCTGAGGATCCCCCTCCGATGACAATCAGATCAAAAGTGTTGTCACGCTCAATCCCATCCAGCATCTGTTGTCGAGTGGGCTGATCATTCATTGCAACGTAATAGTCACATGGTTATGCAGGAAGCATATACACGGCACTTCGTGTGTTGGATAGCAAACCACGACCATGTACAGCTGAAAGCAGTACTGTAACACAGTAATCAACCATTTAAAAACCTGTCATGTCGCCGGCACCTTTAAGTTAGACTGTCAGGGAGTGAGAGTCATGATGCCGTGTCATTTCTTGGTTGAGTTATGGAGCATATCAAATGAATCAACTTCATCGAACGCTGTGTTTTGGCCTTTCCATGGTTGTCTTTTCGATAATGTTGCCATCGGGCGGCTTTGGACGTGCGCTTGCTGCAGGTGATCGCGATACGGCTCACACCCTCTCAACAGAAAGTCGCTACCGTCTTGAGAAGACGTCTTCAGGTGGAGTCCTTGTCTATTGTGACGAACAGCCAATCGCTGAATACGTCATTGACCAAGGTAACAAGCCTTTCTTATGGAATATTGTTGGCCCCTCTGGTCAGATCATGACGCGATGCTTTCCAATGAAAAAAGTCACAGGGGAATCAAGTGACCATGTTCATCAAAGAGGCCTGTCTTTTGGTCATCAGGGAGTGAATGGTTTTGATACCTGGGCAGAAGCAGCATCGTATGGAAAGAGCAAGCAGCGTGAAAAAAAACTCCAAACGATCGGTGCAATCCAGCATCGCAAGTACGTTTCAGTAAGTGGAGGACCACGTGCTGTCATCTTTTCGCAGAATGACTTTGTTGATGCTCAGGACACTCCACTATTGTCTGAAAATCGAAGAATCACTTTTTCGCACACTCCCACCACACGTATCATTGATGTAGATACTGATCTCATCGCAAAGTATGGGGCAGTTGAACTTGCCGACATGAAAGATGCTGGTCTGTATATCCGCGTCCCAGATAGCATGACCGTTGATCGTAAGCAGGGGGGAACCATCATTAACAGTGAAGGTCATCGGGATGCTGAAGCATGGTCAAAGCATGCGGCGTGGGTTGACTACAATGGGCCCGTTGAAGCGCAGCATGTTGGTATTGCCATGCTCAATCATCCTTCAAGTTTTCGCCACCCGACTGCGTGGCACGTACGGAACTACGGATTATTTTGTGCAAATCCATTCGGGCTTCAGCAGATGAACCCAAAATCAAAGAGTGGAAAAGTATCAATGAAAAAGGGTGATCGAATCTCTCTCCGTCATCGCTTCGTGTTTCATGATGGTGATGAACAATCCGGCAGAATTGCAGAGGCATTTCAGGAATATTCACACATGGATCCTGTAGCACTTGATGTGAAGGATTGACGATCTCATTCGTATCGAGGACTCAAATAATATGCGTTATGCAATCTGTAATGAAACATTCCAGGATTGGCCACTTGAAAAGGCATGTGACTACGCAGCAGCAGCAGGCTATCAAGGTATTGAATTCGCACCTTTCACACTCGGTGAATACCCGGTGAAATTGAGTCCGGAACGCTGTAGGACGGTTCGCCAAACGATCGAGCAATCGGGGCTTGAATGCGTGGGACTGCACTGGTTATTGGCCAAGACATCTGGACTCCACGTGACACATCCAATGAGGGAAATACGGCAGCAAACGGTTCACTATCTCAGCGAACTTGCAGCATTGTGTTCTGATCTCGGAGGACGCGTGCTTGTGTTTGGCTCTCCACACCAACGCAGTCGAATGCCTGGTGTAACCCAAGCTCAGGCGCTGGGCTGGCTTGTCGAAACATTCACCCAACTCATACCAGCACTTGAGTCAACCAATACCATTCTTGCTCTTGAGCCATTAGCTCCTACGGAAACAGATGTCCTCAATACTGCTGATGCGACCTGCGACATTCTCAGACAGATTGATTCACCTCATATCCGTCTTTTATTGGATGTCAAAGCAATGTCGAGTGAAGCAAAAAGCATTCCAGAGATCATTACGGCAAGCCGTCAACAGTTAGAACACTTTCATGCAAACGATGAAAATTTACAGGGGCCAGGTTTTGGTGACATTGAGTTCATGCCCATTCTGAGAGCATTGAATGATATCCAGTACAAAGGATGGGTAAGTGTCGAAGTGTTCGACTATTCACCTGGGATCGAGCGATTGGTGAGCGAAAGCATTTCATACATGAAAACATGCATGAAACCATAATCGTTATTCATAGTCCCATTTAGTGATCCATGGATCAGAATAATACTTCTGAAGTTTCTTCAGTTTTTCTTGGTACCGTATGAGGACGTCTGAGTAAGCGGGGTCTTGTGTGAGGTTCTGTGTCTCATTGGGATCCTCGGAAATGTGGTAAAGCTCAAAGCGGGGGCGATGAATGTACTCTTGGACCGTTTTTGTGCCATATGGGGCATCAAGACTCGTTCGAAACTGTGCTTGCCAACTACTTGCTGCCCATAGATCAGATGCAAATGGGTAGGGCAGGGGGTGAGCAATATTCCAGATGAGTTTCCATTCGTGGTCTCGAACAGCGCGCATCGGATAATACATCTGGATCTCATGAAACGTATGCGATGCAAAGTGGGCATCATGGATCTCGCATGATGTGTCTGACAGAATGGGTAACCACGACCGACCATGGTAGGAGGGTAATCCTTTTCGTGGGCCATGATTCTCAGCCAAGACATCTGGTGAGTCTTTCCAGAGGGTTTGAGGGGAGATCCAGTGACGCGGGCGATGTTCTTTGTGATCAAGCTCATTGGCGAAGTCGAGTAACGACGGAGTAATGTCGATATGACTCACAAGGCTTTTTGTCTCTATGCCACGAGGTTCGACGTAAGGGTTTCTTACGACAAAGGGAACGCGCAGGCCAGGTTCATAGACTGTCGTTTTTCCACCTGAAAATGCCATCCCATGATCACTCGTAAAGAGAATCAGGGTTTTTTCGTAGAGATCTGCTGTTTTC
>JBDOMS010000042.1:0-4965 GCA_039831735.1 Pirellulales bacterium | reverse complement strand
AGTGCAAGGCAGTCAGCATTTTCGATTGCCTTGGCGAGTATTGTACACTGTTGTTTGATTGCGGAATTAACAACATCGTGATCCTCTGAATGTATTAGATATTGTAAAAGCCGAGCAGCTTCAACAGCCTTTCCATGCGGACAGTCAATATGCATAAACTTTTTGGATAGAGAATCTGGTCCAAAAGTTATGATTTTTCGATCAAGACCTGATGGCAGAGGTGGGTGTACAAACGTGTGTAGAAACTGCTGTGATTCTTCATCAGCCTGACAAAACCAAACAATAACCAGATCCGCTCGTTCTGAAATTTCACGTGGGTCAGCAGTAATTCCTCCAGCTCGTGCAATGGTGGGACCGGCAGGACGAGATAAATCACTGTCTCCAGCATCGATAGCCGCCCCAATCGCCTCAGCAAGATTGCAGGCAGAAATAACTTCTTCTTGCGTGAGGTCCTCAAACCCAGTGAGGAGAACCCGACGAAACGCAATCAGCCTTTGTGCGAGCTGGGAGGCATCAGTTGCAGTCATGTTGTCAAAAGCAGTCACGATTTTGGGAGTACCCAAATGTTTCGATATCGAACCGGATTTCCATGATTTTGGAGATGAAGTGGTCCTGTAGCCGCCTCTTTTTTCTGGGGACCACCTTGAGTGATTTTAGGAATCTCAACCTCATCATGAATCAGCACGCCATTGTGTCGAACTGTGAGTTTTGCATGAGCAATCTTTTTGCCATCTTCAAACTGTGGTGCTGTGACATCCACGTCATATGTTTGCCAGGAAAGAGGTGGTAAGCACATATTCACAAGAGGTGCTGCAACTTTGTAAATACCACCACATTCATTGTCCTTTCCTTCGAGTCCGAAACTATCAAGCATTTGCGTCTCATAGCTGCCATGAAAATACGCACCACTATTTCCACGACCTTGTCCACGACTGCGGGGCTGATAGGGGAGGCAAAACTCAATATGCCATCGGGCACTGCCAAAAGAATCCTTTGTGGTCACTCCCTCCATAAGCAGGCCATCATCTGTCATACGTCCATTGAGAAAACTATCCGTATTTGTTCCATCAAAAAGAACAATGGCATCTGGGGGGGCTTGTAAGCCAAGAGTAGAACTTTTTCTATTTACCTTTTTGAGGATTGCAGTCCGATTGCCATCATCAAAAACGTTCAGGATAGGCTGACCATCGATTACAAGAATTTCAGCAGTTTTTACGGTGTTGTCCCAGTCCTTTCCTGTAAATTTCACAATAGCGCCCTGTTGGCCATTTTCCCGACTGCCTTTGGCCATGACTTTATCGGGAGGATTCCACCCTGCTCCTGGCAGGCCGCCTGGATACCCAACGGCATCGAACGAACCATCACCAAGTGCAATCACTTGAACACCAACCGGCATTGACTGACCCTCAGTCAGCATGTCTCCGGTGTATTCTCCTTGAAAGATGAAGTCTTCGTCAGTCTTTTGTGGGTCCGTATAGGCTGGATGTTCCGTTGGTTCAGCAACGATGCATGTTTGAAAGAGCAATGACATGGCGAGTGCCAGAAAGCAATATCGAACGAGCATGAACAATCCTTTCACATAAACGGCATTATTTCTTAAGCATATCGAAGTGATAAAGAACATGTGAGTGAAAGAGGCTGAAAAATGAACCCCAGAGAATCGACTACGTTAGTCCAGTCAGTGGCCCATCAGTACAAAAGTCTGGGCTACCAAATGTGTCGAGTTCTGTATGTCCCATTGCATGCGCAATTGAAAGAAGGAGACGATTATGGGGAACATCACCAAACTGAAGGGCATTCCCTCCGTTGAAGCCTAGGCCACCGCCAAGCATGACAAAAGGTATATCTGCATGGGAATGTGAATTGCCTTCACCAAGTTCATTGGTCCATACAATAGTTGTATTGTCGAGTAGTGAACCATTGCCACCGGGTTCTGGAGTTTCAGCAAGGCGTCTTGCCAGATGGGCAATTTCGTGAGCGTACCAGGTATTAATTTTTGTAAGTTTTTCTTGAGCATCGTTGTCGCTATTTGGCTTGTGAGAGAGCCCATGTTGGCCTTCATCGATACCGAGCCATTTGAAGCGAGGCTGTCCTACAGATCCCGTGTATTGGAGTGTGATGACTCGCGCAAAGTCCGCTGCCAATGAAGAAACAAGTAATTCAATCTGCATGCGACTGATCTTGGGCATGTCGTCATTCTGATCAATAATTCCTGCCTCTAAGGTAGGAATCATGTGAGCATCTACGTCATAGCTTGAAGAGAGTTCTCTCTCGAATTCTTCAACAAAAGTGGTGTGCTTTTCCAAAATATCCCGATCTTCCGCAGGAAGTGAGCGAGCTACTTGTTTGAGGTCAGCCTGTAAGTCATCGAGGACGCACTTAAGATTTTCCTGATCTGTGGTAGTCCCGTATAGCTTTTGAAACATTCGATACGGGTCATCAATAGGAGGTATGGGTTGATTGGATCCGGCGTAGACCATGCGACTCCATGTATCTGCACGATTTGGTACGAGAACTCCAAATTCAAGAGAGCCAAATCGAGTAGATGAAATAGACTTTGATTGAAGAAAAGTTTTTATTTCCTGATCAATGGATAGACCACTTGCCCAGCCAGCAGGAGTATGGCTTCCTCCCTGAATGTTTCCTGGCAAAAGTTCGATTCCGGTAAGGAGGCAACCAATGCCGCGCATGTGGCCATCACCATCACCTCGAACTTTATTACTAATGCCTTTCATCGTGATGAGTTGATTTTGAAATGGTTCAAATGGCCGTAGTATCTCAGGCAATTCCGTTTTGACCTGCACAGGGCCGGGGGTGAGAAGGGGACCAGATGCGGTAGGCCAAAAGTTTTTTTTCACAACCCCGTCAGGACTAAAGATGACAACAAGGCGCTTTTTTGGAATCTGTTCGTTTGCGCGTGCAACACTCGGAAGATTCATAAGAAATGGCAGGACAGCGGACCCAGCACCAAATCGGTGAAGAAGTGAACGGCGGGAAAAAACAGGGTTTGTGTTCACAAGATGTTGCGCTATGGGATCATGGATTGAGTGTAAGGAAACCGACTTGGTGGTGTAGTCGTTGCCATTACCATAATATCGACTAAAAGCTGTCGAATATCAAAGTTGTGTTTTTCAAGCGATTTTACCAGTTTTTCAAGCGCATCAGGCCCCCAGGCTTGTACTGGCTGTTTGACAAGATTTTGAAATAAGTTTTGTACGAACGCCTCATGGAAGTCATGGCTCTGAGCGAGGAATGCGGCTAATTCTCTACCACCGTTGAAGTCATTTCTTAGACCTTCACGTGGCACATAGAAACCACGACTATCGATATCTATTTCTTCCCCGCCAACGAGTTCCGTTACGCGATATCGACCAATTCCATCAAATTCTTCTAGAGCAAAGCCAAGAGGATTTATCATTGCATGACATACTTGGCAATTCACTGCCTTGGTTTGAAGACTTATCCTTTCCCGAGTTGTGAGATCCGGGTGAGCTTCAGCCGGAGTTGGTGCGATTGCCTCTTCCGGTGGCCTGAGGACATTACCAAGAATGCTTCGAGTGAGAAACACACCACGATGGATCGGTGATGTTGAGTCTGGATAAGCAAGAACTGATAGAAGATACGGATGAGTAATAATCCCTGCACGCCTGCCGTGATCAATACGCTTTTTATGAAAGCGATGGTCAGTTGGAACATTTGTATTGTAAATAGAAGCGAGTCGTTCATTGAGAAAGATTTCATCGTGAGTAATCAGATGACGAAAATCACCATCTGACCACACGATGTCATCCAAAAGCAGTTCGAAACTGGTCCTGAGGTCAGAACTAATCGCTGCAGACATGCCTCTGTAAACCTGGTCATCTTTTACCAATTCAGGAGCAATATCGACGTTCAGCCATGAAAAGAGGAAGTCTCTTATTTTCGAATGAGTTCTTCGATCACTCACCATTCTCTCAGCTTGCTTGCGAACCTCAGAAGGAGTCAGTTTATTTTGTGATGCGAGATTCCAGAGGACCTTATCTGGAAGTGAGTCCCACAGCCCAAATGAGAGTTGAGCGGCTGTGGCAAACGAGTCAGAACGCAATACATAATCATGAAACAAAAACCGAGGAGATATAAGCGTAAGGGTGACAGATCGCTTCAGCGCCGTATCAAGGTCTGGTGAATTTTGAAATGGTTGATCAATAAAAATAGATAGCAAGTCGTCTGTGAGTGGCCTTCGAAAGGCATTGGTCGTAAAGGATGTTGCAAACTGCTTCAACTTTGTTTCGCGATCTGGTGAGTCACGGCTTACTTTTGCCAACTCCTTAATGTTCTCGCTGATGTAGGAGGCTGTTTCTCGAGCAGCCTCCATCGTAGATGCGACCCACTCCTTCGAAACATGTATTCCTCGTTCATAGCCAATCGATTTATCATCAGGTGGGAATGGAGTAGTTGTTACAAAAACCAGTGGGCTTGTACTTGGAATTAGAACTCTTGTTGGCACAGGCTCTAGAACACCATTTGGTGGCTTCCATAACAGTGAAATCGAAGCTGGAATTTCTTGCTCTCTCTTTTCGTTATCAACTCCCTGGTTCGCCTTCGTGAATTCGAGGGTGAGAGGGTAAGATCGCCCACCGAGAAGGCGAAGACTGCCGTGATGTTCAGTTTTGTCACCCGATTGCACATATGCATCTATGAGTGGTGGCTGATGAATTGGTGTGTTGAGAGTGAGCTTTGTTGAGTGCTTTGTACGAATAACAAAGTCATACATCCCTGTTTCAGTTGGAATAAGGGAGCCGGTCCACCGAATGCCAAATCGACCAGATGTGAGTTCTTTATATTCAGGAACTCCATTCCGGAAAGAAAAGTCAATTTGAGGATCGATCCGATCAAGAACAAGGTTTTTTTTACTAAAGCCACGACCACTGAAGTATTGGCCTTGAAGGCCTCGCTGCAACGTAACTTTTGGGACGTCCCCACGAA
>JBDOMS010000422.1:0-5001 GCA_039831735.1 Pirellulales bacterium | reverse complement strand
TGCTGAAAGCATGGGACAATTTGAGCGAACACTCATTATTGTTGACGAAGGCGCACAAGTTCACTACGTCGAAGGCTGCACGGCCCCCATGTATTCGACCGAAAGTTTGCACTCAGCTGTTGTCGAAGTTGTGGTCAAAAAGCATGGCCGCTGCCGCTATACGACGATCCAAAATTGGGCAAATAATATTTATAATCTTGTCACGAAACGAGCCATGGCGTACGAAGGGGCGCTTATGGAGTGGATTGACGGCAATCTTGGTAGCCAGCTGACCATGAAGTATCCCGCCGTCTACCTGATGGAGCCTCAAGCTCGTGGTGAAATTCTTTCAATTGCGTTTGCATCTTCTGGTCAACACCAAGATGCCGGAGCAAAGATTGTGCACGCCGCTCCTCAGACAAGTGGGAGAATTGTATCGAAAAGTATTTCAAAAAATGGTGGCCGATCCAGTTATCGTGGTCTTGTAAAAGTTGAATCTGGAGCAAATAAAAGTAAGTCCAGTGTGGTTTGTGATGCCTTGATTCTCGATGATAAAAGCAGAAGTGATACGTATCCTTATATCGAAATTGAAGAGCAGGACGTGTCGATTGGGCATGAAGCCAGTGTTTCGAAGATCGGTGAAGAGCAGCTTTTCTATCTGATGAGCCGGGGACTTTCTGAATCAGAGGCCAGCACGATGATCGTAGGAGGATTTATTGAGCCACTGGTAAAGGAATTACCGATGGAATATGCAGTAGAAATGAACAAGTTGATTCAGTTGCAGATGGAGGGGTCGGTCGGTTAAGCCTCCGGCTGCATCTACGGGAAATGACAAGTTCCAGCCCCCCTATTCCATCAAAAGACACGTTGCAGTTTGATGCCGATTCGCTTGAGCAACTCATTGCTGCATGCGATCTGCCAAATTGGGTGACAGAGAAACGTCGAACTGCATTCGCTGCAGCTGGCCTCGGCCTGCCTGACCGGCGAAGTGAGAACTGGATGCGAACGGACCTTAGGCTTTTCAAGCCAACACAATGGGGCCTGAGCACAACTGAACGGAAAGAGCAACCTGCTGACGGTTTGTTACTAGATGCGATTAGCAAATCGTCGCAAGGAAGTTTAGCGGGGAGGCTTGTTTCATTAGACGGCCATTTACGCCGCGAGGAATTGGATCCAAAAATCCGAAGCAAGGGTGTTCTTTTCGGCTCCGCTGAACAATTGCTTGCAGAGCATGGTGATTTATTTGTGGATTATTGGTTCTCAACCCTTGATGCAAGAGAGGACTGGTTTGCCGCGATTCATGGAGCTTTTCATCGGGCAAGCACCATTTTATATGTCCCTCCGAACACAACGATTCTGGAGCCCTTTTCAGTGATGTCGGCCCTCAGCGAGGGCGGCGTTGATACGTCCCACGTACTGGTCATTCTTGGTGATGGAGCAGAGGCAACACTTCTCACAGAAACGTCTGGTGGTGGCAACAATGGGACATCTGGAGGATTTCATTGTGGCGGAACAGAAATTATCGTTGGTAAAAATGCGTTACTGAGACTTGTGAATTTACAAAATTGGAACCGTGGCGTCTGGCACTTCGCGAAACAAAAGGCAGTTGTACACGAGGCGGGAAAGCTTCAGTGGACGCTTGGAGCTCTGGGAAGCCGTCTTTCTCAGGTTGCCCAGGATGTTGTTTTGGCTGGGAAGCACGCAGAAGCTCAAGTCAACGGCGTCATGTTCACTGAGGGTCGCCAGCAACTTGTTTACAATACTCTACAGCATCACAAAGCTCCGTCATGCAGAAGTGATCTCCTGTATAAGGGAGCTCTTCAAGATCGATCACGGCTTGTGTGGCGAGGTATGATCAAGGTCGATAAGTCTGCACAGAAGACTGACGGGTATCAACGAAATGACACGCTCATGCTTTCCAATGAGTCTCGCTCCGATTCCATCCCGGGACTAGAAATAGAGGCGGATGACGTTCGATGTACGCATGGAGCCACAAGCGGTCGGGTTGATCATGAACAGATCTTTTACGCGCAGTCACGTGGTCTTACGGCTGACGAAGCAGCCCGCCTCGTTGTGGCTGGTTTTTTTCAGCAAATTTTTGACCGAATTACGATCCCTCCTGTTCGAGATGCTCTCGCGCAGGCGGTTGGGAGCCGTATTCGTCGTGTTTCCTAACTTAGGTCATGTATGATGAATGAGTTTATTCGCGTCGCCTCAACCAAGGAAGTTCCGGATCCTGGCAAAACCCTTGTCGAGGTCGATGGTGACATGGTTGCTCTGTTTCACGTCAATAATCATTTTTATGCGATTGATGACGTGTGCACCCATGATGGAGGTCCTCTTGCAGATGGAGAATTGCGAGATTACACAATTGCTTGTCCTCGTCACGGTGCAAAGTTTGATATTCGAACTGGGTCGGCCTTAACAATGCCCGCTGTGCGTCCCACGCGTGCTCACCGTGTAAAAGTTGAGGACGAATCCGTGTGGGTACAGCTATGCGAAGGTACTTCAACGTCAGAAGAAGTCTCTAAAAGTTATTCTTCACACACCTCCGTTCAGTCTTCTTCAAAACAAACTCCTCTGCAACCATCCGCACCGAACGCCCCTGTGCCTTCTCCCGTTAGTGAGGAAAGTCAACTAAGTGAAGACTTGATTCGAGAGATGCTTAAAGAGGTCAAGGACCCGGAATTATTTGTCAACATCGTAGACCTTGGATTGATTTATGCGGCTTCTCACGAGCCTGTTTCTGACGATTCTGAAAAACAGAAAATCTCGATAGATATGACCATGACAAGTCCTGCCTGTCCTGCTGGCCCACAACTGATTAGCGATGCAAAGCGTGTCCTGAGCAGCCATCCTCATGTGGAGGAGGTGGAAGTGCGCATCGTGATGGATCCACCATGGTCGCCAGACAAAATGACTGAGGCTGCTCGTGATCAACTTGGTATTTTTTGATTCTACGGTTGGCTGTTTCGCCCAATTTAAGTGTTGCAAAGCAATCGCATCGCTTCGATGAACCCTGACGTTGCTCCTCCCGATCGTATTGTGTCTTGTCTCACAAACACTCCTGAGTGATCGGCATGCCAGGCTAGATTCCTATGGTTCGACTTCTTCTCTACGAGTGGTGCTGTTCTGGTGGTCTTTCTGAGACCCGCATGCACGAAGCGTATGCCGCATTTATTAAAGAAGGCCGCACAATGCTTGAAGCATTAGCCATTGATGCACTTCGAGACGGCGGACTTATGACTACGGTACTTGTTGGATCTGATCAATCAATTTCTTTACCAACAAGCGTAACGATGGAGCGGACACCACCCTCCGGGGGTTTGGAGTTCCTGATTGCCCTATCGCAACGGGCAGACTACACAATTATCGTAGCCCCAGAAACTGATGGCATTCTTGCCAATCATGTCAACGAAGTGCGATTACGAGGCGGTAGAGTTATCGCTCCTGACGCTCAATTTCTCAGACTTGCGTCAGACAAACAACAGACCGTGAATGCCCTTGCCTCATATGGTATCCCTGTACCAGCAGGCCGTGTTTTTGAAGCCGGAGAAAAAATACCTGAGCATTTTTACTTTCCTGCCATCTGTAAATCGAAAGCCAGTGCTGGTTGCGATACTCTTGCAATCTTTCAGCAGCATGAACATTCGTTCGTTTTTCAAACACCTGTGCGATTAGAACGCCACCATTCCGGAATACCCGTAGGGGTATCCTGTTTGCGTGGAAATCAGTTAGAAATCCTTCCACCGATGTTACAACACTTCTCGAATGGCCCGTCTCCCCTCTATGTGCATAGTGAACCTCTCGAAAACTGTTATCTTGTGTCTCGAGCTCAGTCACTTGCTCGACGGTCCATACTTGCTCTGGAAAGAGCAAGTGGTGACTGTGCCTCAGGATGGATTGGTGTTGATATGATACTTGGCACTCGTACAAATGGCTCTGATGATCGTGTTTTAGAGGTAAACCCCCGGCTCACGTCGTCCTTTGTTGAACATTCGCACCACACAGAAAAAAGCCTTGTTCGCCTAATGATTGATTCGACTATTTCTTATCGTGAAGCCACCACTGCATCCTGCCGCTGATCTCATTGCACTCGACATCGGAGGTGCTCAAATAAAAGCCGCTGATGGGCGAGGCTGGACTCGCGTCTCTCCTTTCCCGATGTGGCTCAAGTGGGAAAAACTTCGCTCAAAGATTGCCTCATTCCTTTCGCACAGACCGAACAAGATTGTGGCGACAATGACTGGTGAAATCGCTGATTGTTTTTCCTCAAGGAAGTCTGGTGTAGCCCATATCGTCAATTCACTGTGTGACGCAGCAGATAAAGCGTTGATTGGCATCTATACCTCAGACGGCGAGTTGGTCTCACCAGAAAAAGCTAAACACAATTACCACACAGTCGCTGCAGCAAACTGGCACGCTGTCGCCCGCCTGGCGGCATCGCTCACATCAAAAGAAGATGCCGTGCTCCTTGATATTGGTTCGACCACTGTCGACGTCATTCCTATTCGTAATGGGCAACCAATACCACTCGCTTTTGATGACGCCAGCCGGCTCGCTACTGGAGAGCTTGTCTATACAGGAATCGAGCGAACACCTGTTTCAGCAATTCTCAAAGAGATTATTCACAGGGGTGTTCACCGACCAGTATCAAGTGAACTATTTGCTCGCTCACAGGATGCATGGATCCTTCTCAAGGCCTTACCTGAACAGAATCATTCACACGATACCGCTGATGGAAAACCTGCCACCGCTTCTGCAGCTCGCTTGCGCCTTGCTCGGACCATGCTTCTCGACTCTGAAATCTTTTCCATGAATGATGCATACCTTGCAGCTGAGCAGATTGCTGACGCTCAGCGCAAAATGATCATGGCAGGTTTACAAAAGGTCATGCTGAAATCGAGGCTGAAGCCGAATACTGTTGTTGTTTCTGGACATGGGAAACGGCTCGCGCAACAAGTCATAAACAACTTACCCATGGACATCTCAACCATTTATCTTCAGGATTTCTTTTCAAAT
>JBDOMS010000463.1:0-5005 GCA_039831735.1 Pirellulales bacterium | reverse complement strand
CACGACAGAGGTGCCGATCACCCTGCCAATCAAAGGCTTGATCGATCACAACACACTTTGGAGGTCGCACAATGCCATCGTCTTGCGTAATGAATGAACCGGCGAGTGCCTGCGCATAGGGGTCAATAAGTTGTGCCGTGCTGCAAAAACGCTGACCACAATCAGGATCGAACGGGCCGTCTGCCTGAAAGTGATAGAGTTGCCCGGGCCTGAGGCCGGGAACAAAAATACTCCAGATGTCACCCCATCGATCCTGTGAAGGATCGAGGGCAATGACTTCATCTGGCTCCAAATCGTCTACATCGTTGTAGAGCAATATTCGCATGGCAGTCGCAGATCGGCTATACACAACAAACTGAACGCCATCGTCGTGCAGAACAGCACCGTAGGGCAAAGGGTGGCTAAACTGGAAAGCAGGCAGCGGTTTGTGGCCGTGAGCACGCTTGGCAGTCGCTTTCGACGCCTTGGGCTTGCGAGGTTGCATAACGCTGGGATGATACCACTTTCTGAAAACAAAAGCGGGATCAATTGTGTCAGGAGCCACTTATTCCAGCGCTGGAGTGAATCTCGAACTCTACGAGCAGTCTATGGCTCGGCTGCCAGCACATATGCGGCGAACGCACTGCCCCAGGGTCATGAGTGCTGAAGGTGGCTTCGCGGCGCTATTTCGGCTTGACGTTCCAGGGCTGTTCAAGCGACGGTATCGAGAACCACTTCTCGTGTCTTGTACGGATGGGGTTGGCACCAAACTCAAACTCGCAGTGTTGGCCAACAGGCACGACACCGTTGGCGTCGATCTCGTTGCCATGAGTGTGAATGACGCCCTCTGCACTGGAGCAGAGCCACTCTTCTTTCTTGACTACATTGGGATGTCGCATGATGATCCTGCTCTCCTCGAACAGATTGTCAAGGGCGTTGCTGATGGATGTGCTGAGAGCGAATGCGCACTAGTTGGTGGTGAAACCGCTATTCTTCCCGACATGTATCAACGAGGAGAGTACGATCTTGCTGGCTTTTGTGTTGGTGTTGTTGAGCGAAAGAAACTCGTCGATGGCAGTCATATCCAACCGAATGACACCGTCATCGGCATTGCATCAAGTGGTCTTCATTCAAATGGTTTCAGCCTTGTTCGCAAAGTCGTTTTCGAGATGGCTGGCTTGTCCTGCGATGACACCGTTCCTGAATGTGATAACCATACCGTTGGAGACATCCTGCTCACACCCACCAGGCTTTACACTCGCGCGATCAAAACGGTCCTTCGACACTATCGTGTCAAGCAGGTTGTGCACGGCATTGCACATATCACTGGTGGAGGATTATCAGAAAATCTTTCCCGCATTGTTCCTTCGTCTGTCCAACTTCACATTGACCGAAATAGTTGGAGCATTCCAGAGGTTTTCAAGTGGATTCAACGCCTTGGAGCGATAGAAACTTCTGAAATGGATCGTGTCTTTAACATGGGAATTGGCATGGTACTCGTGGTTGCACCCCACTTTGCTGAAAGTATTCGTCAGCAACTTCATGATTGCGGCTATGACAGCTGGGTGATCGGCTCAGCACGAACGGCAGAAGTAAATGCACCACGTGTGATCGTATCTCCTTGAACTGCGAAACGTGAAAACCCAACGTGACACCGCGTTGTTCATCGATACTCCCCTATGCGATGATGCAGACGATTCAGCAGCTATTCGTCCGCCGGAGAAACAGATGCATCAGGATTACAGCGTTTCACTCAATCACGACTGCGTAGTTTGGAAATAAGCCGCAGGATCTCCAGATACAACCAAACTAAGGTGACCATGAGAGCAAATGCCCCATACCATTCAAGGTATTTCGGTGCCCCGCGATTGGCGCCCTGTTCGATAAAGTCAAAATCTAGAACCAGATTCAAAGCTGCAATCACGACAACCACCAGACTGAAACCGATCCCAACTGGGCCTGCCTCATGGATGTAGGGAACAGGCCATCCGATCAGAGACCCGATGACTGAAATCACATAGACCAAACACACGCCACCAGTTGCCGCAACAAGACCTAACTTAAAATTTTCAGTCGGTTTGATGAGACCCGACTGGTAGGCAAGTAACAGTCCAAAAAGTGTTCCGAAGGTTCCACTGACTGACTGAATGACAATACCAGGATATTGAGCCTCTACACTTGCAGACACCCCGCCGAGAAAGAGACCTTCCGCCAGCGCATACACTGGCGCTAACACGGGAGCCCATGTCTTTCTGAAGCAGATCACGATCGCAGAAATCAATCCAACAACCACTCCCCCCAATGCCCATGGCATCGCAGCCGTTGGGTTGACGCCGCCACTTTCAAAGGCCTTTGACCACGTAAAATATGCGGTGGCAATCGCAAGCGCCAACAGAAACATGGTCTTCTGGGCCGTACCGTTCACGGTCATACTATTGGCATCTGCGGCATCAGCCGTCATGTCTCTCTGATAGGCTCCAAAGTTCTCAAAGGTGTTGCCACGAAGCACAGGATTACCGGATCGAAACATCGTGTTTTTCCTTAGGCGACTGTTATTCCGAGCATTTGGCTAGCAATCCGCTCGCTAGCATCACGCACAATTCATCCACCGCCTGACATGCCTGATATGAATATGAGATACAGAGTATGCTGTCTTCAGATGATGTTCGTCTAGTCTAATCAATATGGTGAAAACCCTATGGATAACACATGCCACGATGCGAAAGATCGCGCGATGCATCCACTTCAATCTCACCTTTCCAGTGTGGTGCTATTTCTGTTCGTAGCATGCTGCTCACCACTGCAGGCAGCACAGTCGGTCCGTGTCTTTATTCTCGCAGGACAATCAAACATGGTTGGCGCTGGCGAAGTTTCCGCAGATCCAAATCGCAATCAGGGGAAAGGATCACTTGAGTGGCTCGTGCAGGAGAGTGATCAGGCAGATCACTATGCTCGACTTCTTGACACGAATGACCAGTGGCTCAAGAGGCGCGACGTGAAGATATGGTTTTTTGATCAATTCGGTGATTTGTCACCTGGCTATGGTGGACGCACAAATACCATTGGGCCTGAACTTGGATTTGGATGGATCATGGGAGACGCCTTCGAGCAACCCGTGTTGCTCATCAAAATCGCATGGGGAGGGAAAAGTCTGGCCGAAGACTTTCGACCCCCGAGTGCTGGTGGAGCCATCGGCTCCTTTTACTCTGAGCTCATCTCAACGTCTCACGAGGTGCTTCAAAACGCAGGTTCATTGTTTCCTGAACTTGATGACCATTCATTTCAACTCACTGGATTCGGATGGCATCAGGGCTGGAATGATCGTGTCAACCAGACGTTTAATGATGAATACGAAAAGAATCTTTCATACTTTATTCGAGATGTTCGAAAGGATCTTCATGCACCCTTGTTGCCGTTTGTCATTGCAGAAACTGGCATGAGTGGACCAGAGGAAAAACATCCGCGTGCCTTGTCATTAATGGCAGCACAGGCTGCGGTTGCCAAAAAGAAAGAATTCAAGGGAAATGTTGCCTTTGTGGAAACAAAGAATTTCTACCGTCCACCAGAAGTCTCTCCATCACGACAAGGCTATCACTGGAACAACAATGCCGAGACGTATTTCTTAATTGGTGAAGGCATGGGCAAGGCAATGCTTTCACTTCTTGATAATTAGTTGCCCCGTTACTCAAGCACGGAATTCTCTCGAAGGGAATATCTATGAAACACTTCAGAACCTACGCAGTCAGTCTGGGATACGTGATCACGCTCTCTGTTCTCACTGGTGCGGCACCATCAACAACATCCCCAAATCCAGATTTTACCAAAGGAGAGTCTGTTCCTTCAGGAGCAACCCATGACTGGAATCTTGGCCCAACGGGGATGCGAGGGTGGATGTATAGCAACAAAATGGAAACAAGTGAAGCACGACAGATTCTCATTACGGCTGTTGATCCTCACTCACCCGCTGATCACGTTATGGCAAAGGGTGATGTCATCCTCGGAGTTGCCGGTAATACGTTTGCATACGATCCGCGGACTGAGTTTGGTAAGGCAATTACACAGGCTGAGGCGTCAGACGGCTTGCTGCACCTTACTCGCTGGCGAGCAGGACGTATTGAAGAAATTGCTGTTGAACTCCCCGTCTTGGGACCATTTAGCCAAACTGCGCCATATGGATGTACAAAATCGTCATATATTGTTCGACAGGGCTGTCAGACCATTGCGAAAAAACTCCAAACACACCCTAATCAAGGCAATCCAATCGAGCGATCGCTCAATGCACTGGCGCTCCTTGCCAGTGGAGACAAGACGTACTGGCCCTTGGTTCGCGACCAGGCATCATGGGCTTCACAGTTCTCTGATCCAGAGCGCCGTTCATTGCACTCATGGCTGTACGGGCCAATCAACATGTTGTTGGCAGAATATACCATGGTCACCGGAGACACTCAGTTTCTGCCCGACCTTACTCGTATCACAATGGAGATTGTTCATGGTCAGAGTCATGTCGGCTCATGGGGGCATCGCTTCACGCAGGAAAATGGTCGCCTAGCAGGATACGGCATGATGAATGCCCCTGGCTTACCTCTGACCGTATCACTGATCCTCGCTCGTAAAGCTGGAGTACAGGAACCCGCCCTTGATACCGCTATTTCAAAAAGTGCACGACTCATTCGTTTTTATGTTGGGAAGGGCAGTGTTCCTTATGGCGACCACCATCCATGGATGGAAACCCATGATGACAATGGAAAAAATGGAATTGCTGCCATTCTTTTCAATCTCTTGAATGATCAAAATGCAGCGGAGTACTTTTCTCGCATGAGTGTCGCTTCATATGGGGCGGAACGAGACTCAGGGCACACCGGAAATTTCTTCAATATGCTCTGGGCGATGCCTGGTGTTGCTCTCTCCGGACCTCATGCAAGTGGTGCGTGGCTCGATGAATTCGGTTGGTACTACGATCTCGCACGTCGCTGGGACGGCTCGTTTCGGCACCAGGGGCCACCTGGCGAAAGACCAGACAGCTACA
>JBDOMS010000628.1:0-5088 GCA_039831735.1 Pirellulales bacterium | reverse complement strand
GAGCCGGATGTCATCGTCAACAGGTAGATCAAGACACAGGTAATTTGAAGGAAAGATCGTGACATGAGTTTTTCCTGTTATGGTGATGATCAATTTGATCGTTTCGCTTGACGTTTTGTTTGGGTTGGGGGGATGAATGTCCCCGCATGCCGTTGGTCAACAGGGTACCAGTCGTTGACCAGTACTCTCAGTTCCTCAACACGTTGCGGCTTTTGAGCTGCCAGATTATTTTTTTCATCGGGATCATTCTTGAGATCAAACAGCTGTGGCACTCCACTCTCAGGTGGATACTTCATCTTGCCGGGTCTTCCATCATAGGTCAGGATAAGTTTATCGTTGCCTTGAATCACCCATCTGAAAAGAAGTGATGCTTGTGGATTGTCTATGTCAGCAATGTCATGGGCAAAAGATTCACCAAAAATGGTATCCCGATTGATGGTGTCTCCAGACGTCAGGTATGGAAGAAGATTCATGCCCGGAAAATCATGAGGGCCTGTTGCCCCCGCAGCGGCAAGTATGGTTGGCACCAAGTCAACCGAAGAGATGAGCTCGGGTCGATCGGAGGCAGGGATTTTTCCTGGCCAGCGGACCATGATCGGAGTGCGTACTCCAAATTCATAGGGGCTCCGTTTGGATCGTGGTGCATAGCCATTGCCTGTCTCAGATTGAATCCATCCATTATCGGTGACATAAAAAATCAGTGTGTTGTTGGTCAGTCCTTGTTGATCAATATGCTGAAGAAGCTGACCGCAGGTTTCATCAAACCACTCGCACATGGCAAAGTACTTGCTAAGAGAGAGGGGGCGATCGTCAGAGACATATGTGTCGAGTAGTCGCGTGGGGGGATTGTGAGGCGTGTGCGGGAGAAACGGTGCATACCAGACAAAGAATGGCTTCTGTTCAGCGACGGACTGATCAATGAATTCAAAAATGGGTTGCATGCCATGACGACCAATCTTCAGACCATCGTCACCGTGTCGTCCACCTTTGTTCGGGTATCCTCGGGTCATTCCGTCTGTGAAGCCAGCTCGCGAGTACGATCCTTCCCACCATTTTCCACTTTGATGACTGGTATATCCTTGTGTTAATAACCACTGAGGCAGAGCGCCTGTGGAGTCAATGTGGGAGATGAGCAGTTCCTTGGCAGTTTTGCCGGCTGTGTCCGCATGCGCCCGATTTTCAGGTGTGGCTGCTGGATCATTCCCAGTTGTTTTATGTTGATGTGCGTAGAGTCCGGTGATGAGCGATGCCAGTGATGGCCGGCATAGCGCCGTGGGAACATACCCACGTCGAAATAATGCACTTTCTGACGCGAGACGGTCGAGATGGGGTGTCCTGATGGCAGGATGTCCCATGAATCCATAATCGGAATATCCCTGGTCATCAGAAATAATCAGGACGATATTTGGAGGACTCGATGTTGCAGTTGATGCTGACAGGATAACTACGAAAACAAAAAGGAGATGGAGGAAGGTATGCATGGTGTGTTCTCAGGATGTGAAGAAGGGTCAGCAACAATATGCGAAAGAAGACACAAGGGTTTTGCTTTCTTGGCGTCGCGGTGTCACACGGGAATGGATTGATCAGTACTTCTACTACTGAAAATACTCATGATTTGAATCGCCACCACTGATCAAATATGCCGTGAGATCAAGAATTTCTTTTTGTGTCATTCGACCAAACAAACCAGTTGGCATTGGTGATGTTTTTGACACCATCATTTCATCAATGTCATCCCTATTGATGGACACCCGCTTGTTTGGGTCAGTGAGGTCCGTGTTAAGGACAATATTTCCCCCGTCTCCTTTCTGGCCAAGATTCACAATCACACCGTTATGCACAATGCCGTCACTTGTCAGAATACTCACCGAAGAAAATTGATCATTGATTACCCGACTTGGATGAATAACCTGATCGAGGAGATCACGAATCGAATACCGTCGGCCAGCCGTTGTGAGATCAGGGCCGGTCATGCCGCCCTGATTTTGGAATCGGTGGCAGGCATAACAGCCAGCGGCCGCGAACATCGTCCGCCCATTCACAAAGTCACGGTCCTTCATGCCAGATTGGGCTGCCTTGAAGAGCTCATCAAGTTTCCAGTCTCTAGTGGGACGCCCTTTAAAAACTTCGCCTAGGTTTTCAAGTGCAGACTTCTTTTCTGGTTTTTTGGCAAGAATTTCTGCAAGTGATTTTTTTTCAGCATTCGTCAGTGATGCGACGGCATCATCTCGAATGAATTCCACAAACTTGGCAAAACTTGCGCCCCCTCGGTAGTTTGCAGCCTTCAAGAACCAATTGAAGTAATCTTCCTTCAATTGATTCGTCCATCCTCTTTTGAGAAAGCGAATCGATCTCGCATACTGCATCTGCTCCTCTTGCGTCGGAACAGATTGCATCATTGCAATTGCTTTTTGTGCAATAGTTGGAGACTCAAGCCACGCAAGAGTCTCACACAACAGCCAATTCATTTCAGCTGAGTCAGAAGGAAAGAGTGGGTCAATCTTTGAGACGAGCTGATTGACAACTGTTTCATCAGGACGACCAAACCGACTCAGAATAATTTGAAGCGTTCTCTGGTACGCAAGCTGACTTGTTTGATCGAGGCGAGTGAGATCCATCTTCATCATTGCTTGAAGAAGCTTATTACGCATGCCCTCATCGACTGGCGGGGTCGAATCATCTCGATGCTGTGGACAGACACCACGTACACGAGCAAGTGCCAGAAGAGCCTCAACCTGTTTCTTGGGGTCGGTTTCAGCAAGAGCCTTGTCCGCCCACTCGTCGACAGGTTGATGCTCAATTGCAGTGCGAGCTGCAGCCCGAATAAAACGATCAGAATCTGAAAGATATGGCCATGCTGCTCCTACAGCATCTGTGTCTTTTTTCCCATGGAACGTTTCGAGTCGATGCCGAGTTGTTCTCGCTACATCATCACTGCGTGATGGCACAACGAGATCTGTTGATTCATCGCCAACATAAGTCACGCGATAAAGACCAGACTGAACTTTTCTTCCACCGATTGTGAAATACATGGCACCATCGTCTGGATGAATGATCGCATCAGTGATTGGCAGTGGTGCGCCGGTGACAAACTCTTCTTTGGTTGCCGTATATGAAGATCCTTCGGGCTTCAGATGAATTGCGTACAGCTTGCCCCAACTCCAATCGAGGGCATAGAGTGCGTTTTGATATTGGGCTGGAAACTTTGCACCATAACCGAATGTCACACCTGTGGGCGAGCCTGGACCGATATCAAGAATTGCCGGCAGACTGTCTGCATAGAACGGCGGTCGCTTGCCAGCACCATTCCGCCATCCAAATTCCGCTCCACTCGTTACATGGTTGATTCGTGTTGGGCGATACCACGGTGCATTGAAGTCATATTCCATGTCTGCGTCATACGTAAAGAGCTCACCGTCATGATTGAACGCTGCATCAAAAATATTCCGAAACCCATTGGCATAGGCTTCAAACGTTTTTCCTTCAGGGTCGACTTTGTAAATGATTCCACCGGGGGCAAGCCTCCCTCGATTGTGCCCTTTCCCGTCAGGCATACTCGGCAGCAGATGATCTTCGCCCCAGATTTGCGGAACCTGTGATGCTTCTGACAACTCCGTTGGAGTCGTGTTGTTACCTGTTATGAGAAACAAAGACTCACCATCAGGGGCAGGAACAATCGCATGAATGCCATGATCTCCGCGCGCTTCCATTTCCCTCAGGCACTCAACTTTATCAAGCTGGTCGTCGCCATCACTGTCTGTGAGGCGATAGAGACCGGATGAAATCTTTCTCTCGTAATCGTTGACGCCGACATACAGCGCATCGTGCGCCCAGACCATTCCGTTGACAGCTCGAATATCGGCTGGCACTGGTTGCACATCGTCAATACTCAGTGTCTTCCCCGGTTTCGGAGGTGTGATGCGATAAAGCCCGCCGAACTGATCACTCACCAAGAGACGCCCTTTGTTATCGGTGCAAAGATTGACCCAGGAACCTTGCTTCTCTGATGGTACGGAATACAGCAACTCTACCTTGAAGTCTTTCAATGTCTTTATGCGCGACACTGGCGTTGCTCTATTTTCTGGTCCGAATTCTGAGCCTTTCTCTCCGCTATCTGCTAATGCTTTGATGGCCGCCTTTCCTTCCTTGCGATTCAAACGTTTGAGCTGAATATCTTTAAACTCAGCTTTCATTGGTGGCCCCTTGTGGAGTTGAAAGGCGATGATTCCTTTTCTCTTCGCTTCTGGATGATTGTCCGTGAGGTCCATGGTTGTAATGCCATTCACCTGATGGATCTGTCGGTCGCCCACGGCAGTGATCGTCAGCTCGTTCCACTCGCTATCAACAAGCTTTTGGTTCTTGTCACCTACCTCGCCCACGACTTCTGGCTTGCCGTCATCACCGACAACGACCTTCTGGAATCGTTTTGCAATAATTCCGCGCCATTTCTCCGCATACAGCATGCCGTAGAACTCGGGCTTGGGATGAAGATCAGCCTGATACCCTTTTACCGCAAAGTTTTCTGGATCTCCAAATAATTCACTACGGTACTGCACGCCAGTGTTGTTCCCAGAAAAACGGACTTTGAGTTTCAGAATAAAGTCACCCACCTCACCTCCTTGCCAGACAAGAAAAGTATTTGCATCTACTGGATCTTCTTTGGTCGTCTGACCAACAATCGCACCATCTTTGACAGACCATAAATCTTTTCTGCCATCCCAGCCGGACAGATCCTTGCCGTTGAAGAGTGACTCAAACTCCTGTGCATGCGATGCCGAAACGAGGAGAGAAGCAAGGAGAGAAGCAAGAAGGGACGTTATTGAAAAAACTTTCATTGATTTTCAATTCTCCAGATGAAATAGGCAAAAGAATAGCGTTGGAGCCGCTGTTATGATTCTAGTGTCATTCGCTATAAACAAGATCTTACTACGAAATTCGCATAAGTGGTTCACATTAGCATATTGTTGCCTGAAAGTGATCACGCGAATGAGAGAAATCATTAGTGATCAGTTTTTCAAGGGGCATGCACGTGGGCCCACATGCGTCAACATCCTACAAGCACCCATAATATAACAATGTGCCAATTGA
>JBDOMS010000425.1:0-5108 GCA_039831735.1 Pirellulales bacterium | reverse complement strand
CCATGGAAGTACTTTTGCTCGAGAGTCCCAAAACCCTTCAAGGTATTGCTTCGCCTCTTCATAAATCTTCCGATACTCGTCCAAAGAACCGATTCTCGCTTGACTGGCAAACTCTGCAGATGGTGGAAAGACGCGATCTTCCTGCATCACACTGGCAACTTTCCCAGTAACATTTTCTGACGCGCTCATGAATGCTCCCCTTCTCTTAAGAATCAGTCAAACGTTGCCACTACCCAGAAAAATTTCTTTGATGTAGCAGACCATGCTCTGATCAGATGAGCAATCCCTGCTTCTTGTTTACCGATAAAGCACCCATGACTCATTTGCACACGTCATGAAAGCATTGCATCATCAAGAAATGACTCAATACGTCCAAATACATCAACAATCTCATCAGCATCTGGAAGAAGGGTCACACGGAAATAGTTGCGGTAGGGAACATTAAAACTTGATCCTGGGGCAACAAGAACGTGCTTCTGTTGGAGCAGTTCAAGCGCAAAGACTTCATCATCAAATGCCTCCATGCCACCCGGCAATTGTTCTGCGTGCACACGTATAAAACCATACATGGCACCTTGTGGTGGAATGATGGATAAGTATTTGCTTGCACCAACAGCATCAAGGACCGCCTGACGGCTTGCATGGAGTCGCCCACCTGATCGAGTCAGATCCAGAATGGATTGGTGACCTCCCAAGGCCGTCTGAACAGCGTATTGTCCGGGAACATTCGAACACAACCTCAATGACGCCAGCATGTCGACTGCATCAATAAAGTCACGAGCATGCTCTCGCTCACCTGAGAAGACGAGCCATCCAACACGGAGCCCACATGCACGATAGACTTTACTCAAGCCACTAAATGTCAGACACAGACCATGCCGAGCCACAGTGGCTGCTGGAACAAATGTATGTTCGTCGTACACCATCTCATCATAGATTTCATCAGCACATAAAAGGAGATGATGTTTTTCGGCAATGTCAGCAAAAGCCTCAATGGTTTCACGAGGATAGGTCGCACCTGTCGGATTGTTTGGATTGATAAGAACAAGGGCTCGGGTCTTGTTCGTAATAAGTGATTCAATCTCACTTGGATCAGGTACAAAGTCACGTTCTGGTCGACAGGGATAGTGCACTGCCTTCCCACCATGAATCACAACTGCTGCCGTCCAGAGTGGATAGTCTGGGCTTGGCACAAGGACCTCATCTCCTGGATTCAGAAGCGCACGCATTGCAAGCATGATGAGTTCTGAGACGCCGTTTCCAATAAAGACATCATCTGCGGTGACATCCATCACGCCACGGTTTTGCTGTTGCATGACAACAGCCTCTCGTGCAGGAAAAATACCTTTTTGATGGGAGTATGGATCAGCTTGATGTAGGTTTTCAACAATGGCGACCCGCATCGATCCAGGCATGCGAAAGCCAAACAGTCCCGGATTTCCGATGTTCAGCTTGATGATGTCATGGCCTTCTTTCTCAAGCTGTTCAGCACGACGCGCAAGTGCACCACGGATCTCATATTTGACTCCGTGCAAATGCTCAGAAGCTCTTAAGGACGGGAGGCTCATAACACAATGACAGGTGTTCTTATTGGTTTTAGGGGGGCTAACGGATCGTTTGAAGCACCCTCAACCCTACCACGTGATTCAACAATTACCGATCCAACAGGATTCAACAGGATTTGAGCCCTGTTTTCTAGGTTCTCTTGCTCCTGTGCTGCATGCCGTCATGTCATGCAGACCCTGTTTAGAAAGCCCGTTTCGTCGACAGACCATAGGGTCGTTTCGATATGAGCGAATGCCTGCCCTTGCGCGATGGCAGAACGCCTATTCCCTCAGTCCCCGCGACGCAGCCGTGAAAAAAGCTGGTGATAATTCCGTGGACTGACCGCAAAGACACCCTTTCTATCAGCAAGAGGAGTCTCATGAATATCCTCCTCAATAACGATCATGTCAGAGTCATCAATCTCTGTGACCTGAGGAGAGGACTCAACAACTTCTTTCGGCCCTTGTGAAGCCGGCTCCTGCTCAAAACAATTCAATTCATTCGCCATGGCAGCTCCTTCTCGACTAGCAACGTGACCGTGACTGCGAAAGTCATCAGGCCCTTGCATCAAAACACGCTCCACACGATGCCCTTCATCGAAAAATTCTTGGAATGGATCACTTGAAGGATCAAACACAAATTCAACATCTGGACCATCAATGGGATCAACCTCCTTCTCAGCACGAGGACTGATCATGATTGGCGTTGGCTCAGACTCTGGCTCAGGGATTTTTTCCTGCGTCACGGGCACACAGTCCAGAGCTTCTGTCTCAGGAATCTCTGGACATGCTTTTTCTTCAAATGATGCATCGAAATCACCAAATTCGATTACTCCTGCTCCTTCTTCACTCGTAAGAGGCTCGATATCACCCTCTGGGAATCCTTCCTCATGCGTCTCTCGATCATTTGTGTTCTCAGGAAAACGTTCGTTATCCTGATCGCTCAACGGATCAGTCATACAACTACCTTCTACACCTCCCGCATGAGAAAGAGCCGTTGGTGGCGGTAACCGTTGTATATCCTTCCATGCAGCAGCTATATCAGCAGCAGAAGCTGTCTCACGTCCGTTTTCTGCGGCAATGACCAATGACTGATCACACAGTTGATTCATGAGCCGTGGGACACCATCACAGGCTGAATACACAGCATTGTCACATCCCTTTTCAAAAAGGGCCTCCCAGGTTTTCCCTGCGACCTTTGCCTGTGTCCGGAGATATTCCATGGTTTCACCATGATCAAGAGGTTCCAGATAGTGGCGGGTCGCAATTCTTTGAGCAACGCTTTCCATTCTGGAAGAGCCAAGCATCTCCTCTAAGTCAGCGGTGCCCACCAAGGTAACATGCACGGCTGGCAATGGTGTTGGAACCGTGGTCAGAAGCCGTAGTTCCTCAAGGAGTCGTGTGGGGAGCGTGTGCGCTTCATCAACGAGAATCACCAACCCCGAACCCGTCGATGCAAGGCCTTTTACTCGCTCCACTATATTGATTCTCAATTCACCCTCATCCAGACCACGATACGGCTCACCAATATCTGCGAGAACAGACTGCCATAAGGCCCTCCGTGTACAAATGCGGGCACCAGAAAGAATGGCAACTTCAAAATCATCTCGAAGATGTTCCCCAAGTTTTGTCAGAAGAAGTGATTTACCAGTACCAGCCGAACCCACCACCAAACCAATACCTTCTCCCCGTCGAACAGATCGCTCCAGCGCCTGCAAGGCGGCATCGATATCCCGAGCTGGATGATAGAAGTCAATTCGTGGAGCAGCCATGAAAGGACGGCTGGACGGATGCCGGCGAGAGATTTGCATCAGTTTCGCAGTTCCCTTAAGAAGGCGGCCTGGACGGGCGACAGTTCAACCCGCTACGGAGAATGTGTCGACATCCGGAGCTACTTTCCTGCACCATCTAACGGCAACGTAAACTTTCCCGATTCGGAAAAACACCACGACAAAGACGGGTCATACCAATTCTATCAAACACATCGGCCTCTCAGCCCAGCTTCATGTAGGATTTCAATGAACAAAAGGTCCTGAACGTGGAAGACAGGAAGACAATATGTTTCAAGTAAAGATCTGCGGTGTAACCTCTCCCAAGGACGCCTGTCTGGCAGCGGCGGCGGGAGCCGACTGCATCGGTCTCAACTTTGTACCGGGTTCTCCACGATGCATTTCAGCGGAAACTGCTCATACCATTCGAACGTCTGTGCCTTCCGGAGTCACCGTTGTTGGTGTCTTTGCTGGGGCTTCGAGCGATGTGATCCGTCACATTGTTTCATCTGTTGGCCTTGATGCCGTGCAGCTGCATGGCCATCTTGCAAAGGAATCCTCCGACCTCTCCTCTGTCGATACGCCTGAACGCTGCAACGAACTGAAACCCCTTCCTGTTATTCGTGCAGTGCGACTGCAGCCATCATCTCCGTCAGGCGATGGTCTGGCCTTGGCCAGACAATGGCTGCATGCGACGATGCAACTTGGGCACCCACCTGTTATGGCTATTGTTGATGCACCTGTTTCGCGTGAAACAACGGCAGGGCAGATGGGGGGGACAGGCGCCGTGGTTGACTGGACAGTTGTCGCAAAAACCAAGCCACTCGGTGTGCCAATGGCTCTGGCTGGAGGGCTCACTGCTGAGAATGTGGCAATGGCTATCCAGACAAGTGGACTCAGGGCAGTTGATACTGCAAGCGGGGTGGAATCGTCCCCAGGGCAAAAAGATGAAGAAAAACTCTTCCGTTTCGTGCATGCAGCCCGCCTTGCTCTTCAGAATGCGTAGCCCGTGGGTCTGTATTCTCCGACCTGTATCCAACTTTGAACTTTGCGATTCCCCTTTCGCCGCTAAGATTGTAGAAAATGATGCTTAAATAGACGTTCGGAGTCTTTTGACTGTTTTTTCACGTTTGAGGAGGATGCCGTGGCCCAAGTTGATACCCGCCTTCCATATAAGGTTGCTGACCTCTCGCTGGCTGAATGGGGCCGGAAAGAAATCATTCTGGCTGAAAATGAAATGCCAGGGCTCATGGCTTTACGTGAAAAATATGGCCAATCCAAGCCACTTTCTGGAGCACGAATCGCAGGGTGTCTCCATATGACGATTCAAACTGCCGTCCTCATAGAAACCCTCGTTGAGTTAGGGGCAGAAGTAACGTGGAGCAGTTGCAACATTTTCAGTACACAAGATCATGCGGCCGCAGCGATCGCTGCGGCTGGTATCCCTGTTTTTGCCTGGAAGGGTGAAACGGAGGAGGAATTCGACTGGTGCATTGAGCAGACCCTCATGTTTCCATCAGGCAAGCCACTCAACATGATCCTCGATGATGGTGGCGATCTCACAGCCATGGTCCATGAGAAGTTCCCAGAGCTTCTTGCCAACATTCATGGAGTGAGTGAAGAAACCACAGCCGGCATTCACCGCTTGGAAGTCCTCAATAAAACCGGTGCTCTTCAGGTACCCGCAATCAATGTGAACGACAGTGCCACCAAAAGCAAATTTGACAATCTTTATGGTTGTCGGGAATCTCTGGCCGACGGTGTCAAACGAGCAACCGACATCATGCTGGCTGGC
>JBDOMS010000277.1:0-5120 GCA_039831735.1 Pirellulales bacterium | reverse complement strand
ATACCCGCTTCATCTGCAGCAGCAATCACTTCGGAATCTCGCTTCGATCCACCGGGTTGAACAATCGCCTGAATACCAGCATCCCGCATCAATTCAATTGAGTCTGGAAAAGGGAAAAATGCATCCGAAGCCAAAACAGAACCTTCGGCACGGCTTCCAGCCTTTTCGAGTGCAATTCGAACTGAATCGACTCGACTAGTCTGGCCAACACCTGCCCCAACGAGATTTGTACCCTGACAAACACAAATTGCATTACTTGTAAGACGACGAACAATCGTAAATGCAAATTTGAGTGAAGCAAGAAGATCCCCTGAGGGAGGTTTTTTTGTCGCAACTTTCCAATCCTCATCAGAATCGACTTGATCATCTATCTTCTGAGCAAGAAAACCACCTGCAACACTTCGGAATTCAAGTCCATCTGTCACAACCCACGGGTCACCAGATGGTATTTCAACTAACCGAACACTTGCCCTCCAAGAAGGCCTTGTGGTGAGCAACTGAACAGCAGAAGCCTCGAACGATGGAGCCGCAATAACTTCTACGAAAAGCCCTGGAGTGAGAAGGACTTCAGCAGCAGCCTCATCAAATTCATGATTAACTGCAACAATCGAGCCAAAAGCACTTGTCGGATCAGCCGCCATAGCTGATGAAAGAGCCTGCTTGATTGAGGTTCCACTGGCAGCACCACAGGGATTCGTATGCTTGATTACGGCAGCAGACGGCTCCTTGAGGAGACTTACTAGCCGCACCGCTGCATCGAGATCAAGAAGATTATTGTAGGACAGTTCCTTTCCACACAACTGACGCAGACCTGCAACACCAGACCTTGTCCCGGCCGGAGCATAGAGAGCAGCATCTTGATGAGGATTCTCTCCATAGCGAAGCGGGCTTCGTTGATCAAGTTGAAGGGTCAACTCAGTAGCCAATGTTGACTTGGACAGTTCTTTTTCCTCCATCAATTCTTCAGAACCAAGCTGAGAAACATATCGAGACATCCAAGTTGCGATCATCGAATCATATTTTGCAGTGTGGTCAAATGCCTGAGCTGCTAACTCACGTCGTGATGCAAGAGATATTCCTCCACTACCAACGGCTTGAAGAAAATCAACATATTGACTGGGATGCGTAATAACTGCTGTGAATGCATGATTTTTCGCTGCTGCCCGAACAAGACTTGGGCCACCAATATCAATCAACTCAATTGCTTCAGCGTGTTCACAATCGGGCCTCTTCATCACACTCTCAAAATCATAGAGATTGACAATAACGGCATCGAATCGCTCAATGCCATGCTGGCTGAGAATTTTAAGATCACTAGGATGATCTTCACGAGCGAGAATGCCAGCAAAGATATTTGGATGCAACGTCTTCACTCGACCATCGAGAACCTCTGGAAAGCCCGTAATCTGAGAAACATCCTCCACGTCAAGCCCATGCTTTGCCAATGCCGTTGCTGTTCCACCTGTACTTGCAACGCGGACTCCAGCAGCCTTAAGACCAACTGCCAATTGATCTATTCCCGTCTTGTCAAAAACACTCACAAGCACCCGTCGAATCGGCACATTATCAATAGGAGGAGCCTCAGACTGTAAATTTCCCGATGTTTCATCACGTTGGGACGTTTCATTATGTTTAGATTTCATAATGCGATTAGAACAGTCTTACGATATGGTGAAAGCCCCACCAACCTATTCCCGGATTCACAATGAATCAGCAACCTGTTGTCCAATCGACAATCTTACGTACCCGCCGAAACGTTCGACTGTTTATGGCGTTTCGAATTCTGTTTAATGTGCGATTTTATTATCCCGTTTTTATGATTCTTTTTCTCGATTTCGGAATCACTCTTGAACAATTTGGCATTCTTAACGCTGCGTGGGCCGCTGCTATCGTCTTACTTGAAGTGCCATCCGGCGCTCTTGCTGACCTTGTTGGCAGGAAACGATTGCTGGTTGCAGCAGCTTGTTTGATGGTGGTCGAGATGCTTTTGTTATGTCTTGTACCTGTTCCATCAGTATGGGTATTCCCTGCTCTACTCCTCAATCGAATCGTGAGTGGTGCGGCAGAGGCCTTCGCTTCCGGTGCGGATGAAGCTCTAGCCTATGACGCCATGCAGGAAGCCCAAATCGCCGAAGAATGGCCAAAAGTACTCGAACGCCTTATGCAGATAGGGGCGTGTGTCGCAATGGCGGCAATGGTGACTGGTAGTCTGCTGTACGATCCACGACCTCTTAATGCTGTTTTTTCAAGTCTTGGTCTTTCGTGGCAGGTAACCAAAGCAGAGACTTTTCGATTACCGGTGTGGCTAACACTTGGTTCAGCAATCGGGGCTGTTATTGTCACTCTATCCATGCGTGAATCTTCGCGATTTCATACGAGCACAAGCCGTGAACTCATATCGCCTTTTCATCAGACAATTTCAACTGGTGCGTGGATTCTTGGTCACCCACTTGTACTGGTTGTGATTACCGCTGGTGTTCTCTGTGATCTGCCAATTCGTCAACTCTTGGTCGTTTCAAGTGAAATATATCGTCAAATACAAATCCCTGAGCCGGCCTTCGGATTGGTTGGTGCCGGATCAGCAGCACTCAGTCTTATTGCAGCAGGTCCTATTCGTCGACTCGCAATGAAGACAAGTGCTTTCCGAAATATTTTTATACTGTTCTTTGTTACCCTCATTGGTCTTATTGGCACTTCCCTTTTTCTACCATGGTGGGGTGTCGTTTTTGCCATGCTTCTCTCACTGACGATGAGAATGGTGATTTTCCTCCAAAGTCATTATCTCAACCAACTCGTCGACTCAAAACACCGAGCAACTGTTCTAAGTTTTCGAGGACTTGCAGTGAATGTAAGTTACGGTGTTATGAGTCTGGTGTTTGCAGCAGCAATTGCTGGATTTGAGGCAACCAGCCCTTTAGGCAGTTCTGAAAAATTAACCGAAGCAGCTCATCAAATTGCTGCATTCCGTTCCGTTGTGACTCTCTTGCCATATTTTTTCATCGTAACATGTGCATTGTTTTGTTTATGGACGAGACGAAGAGTAGACGATAGTCGACCTTTCTTCCGACATGGTGGATTCGTGGGTGAAACCGATCTTCACCTACATTGATGGAAATTCGACCTCCATCACGGTTCCTTTTTCGTCCGCCTGGCTTTTCACTGTAACTTTTCCTCTGAGTTTTTTCACAACAGACCGAACAAGAAATAAACCAAGACCTGTACCTTGTTTTCTACGCTCAAGTTCATTCCCAAGACGCACAAACCGACGAAACACATGCTTTCGCTGAGACTTTGGTATACCCGGACCATTATCCGTGATACATATTCTGACCTTTCTATGACTCGATGTATCAACGTCAACTGTCACGTACGGTTTTGGCAGGGAATACTTTACAGCGTTGTCAATCAGATTTCGGAAGACGATATCAAGATCTGCTTCACTCCCTCGAACAAACACCTCATCTGACACATTTGATCGAAGTTGTACGCTAGAAGCCATCACATTATGACGCTGAATAGCCGTTTCACTTGCTCGCTTGAGAACTGGTAGCATTGCGGTCATTTCTTTGGAATCATTTTTTCTGCGCTGCAGAGTCTTGGCTGCATCAAGCAAGTGGTCGATGAGTGTGTCTAACCGCTCGACGTCCTGAAGCATAAAGCGATGGAAGTCCGCCTGCTGATCTTTCGTGACCGATCGTCGGGTAAGAGTTTGCAGATAAAGCTGGAGAGATGCCAAAGGGCTTTTTAGCTCATGCGTAACACTATCAATAAAATTACTTTGCCTCTGTGAGAGCGCAATTGCCTTGAGCGTCAGTGCCAGATAGATAATCACACCCACAAGCACAAGTACAAGTAATGCAACCCCGACACCCATCGCAGCCCAATAAAAAATGGCATTATTTGAACCAAGTGCTGCAGCAATGCTAACAAGAACCCATCCAATACCTAAAGCAATAATAGAGCCAATAAGTACTACACCAAGAACAATTGGCCAACCAAGAGAGCGTCGAGGTTCCACTGTATACTCCGGAAACAACCATGCCGATCACACAATTATTAGCTTCGGTATATGCTACACCGTTTTTTCCTCCACCAAATCACGTTGCTGTTTCATGCCACCTGAGACACTCAAAATACACAACGGCCCTGTAACAGTAACCTTTTTCTGGACTGGCGATCGCTGGTCACATCAAGTGATTATCAAGGATATGGGAGAATGGAAATCTGTAGAAGGACTTCGTTTGGATAGCAAAGATGTTCACTGGCCTGCTTCACCAACGATTGTAGAAATATCTCAACTGCATACTTCAAAAGGTGCTGTTATTCTTGGAGTGGGTCAAGTTGGGCGATCGCATTTCTCAGCAGCCATTGGTCCTGACAAAAAGAAAGAAGAGATACGATTTGAAATTGCTTGTCGAGTTAACGTTCAACCACAATGGCTTGGCTCAACATATGAAAATATGTCTGGATATGTAGAAGTTCTGCCTCAGACTCCCACACCAAAAACCCTTCCTGCCACAATCCAATGGGCCTACTCTTTCGGAGCCACAGGGTTGACATCTTGCAGACTCATCCAAAATTGATCAGATTAAAGGTTTGAAGTTGTAAATGTGATCTATCTTTGTTTTTTTGGTGGTTTTTCTGATGTTTGACGTTATTGATCAACTAAAGTCAGAGTGGACTGACAAGTACGTTGTGGTGAATTCACGTGCTCCAGAATTAGCACGATTTGCATCCACCACCGGTCAGGTAAAAACGGTGAATATGAATGGCCAATGTCTTGTTGAATTTGATCAGTACAACAATATTGGCTGGTACGATATTGACCCATCAGCACTGAAGATTGTTCCAAAACCTGAGCCAAAACCAAAAGATTCAAAGCCTGCCAAGAAACCTACTGCCCAAAAAAAAGTTTCGTCTCAAAAAAAGCCTCAATCCTCAGGTCGTCCATCCACCGCTGACATTCTTGCTGCCGCTCGAGGCAAAAAGTCTGACAAGCCATCGGGCCGACCATCCACCTCTGAAATTCTAGCTGCGGCTCGACAAGAAAGTTCCGTTTCTCAAGATTCACCGCCTCCCCCAAAAGAAGAGCCTATCGAGCAGCCCAAGGCATCGTCACC
>JBDOMS010000546.1:0-5139 GCA_039831735.1 Pirellulales bacterium | reverse complement strand
CAATGCAGATAAGATGATTCGATGGATCATGATTGCCCTCGTTGTCTGGGGTATCGCTCATGCCATTGGTGCGTGGACCTTCAACTATGACCCACGTCGGCCACTGGTTGTCCTCGGCTGTGTTGCAGCATTTTTGGGCTTCTGGGGTGCCCTATTGGCCGCTCGACGAAAAAGGGGGAATAATCTATCAGAGTAGTTTAGTGTTTTAGAGAGAATGCATATGAGGAGATGACGCAATGTCAATCGTCTTGGGTTCAAGCCTCGACAATGGTCTCATTGAGTTACCCAATGGGGATCTCGACATGCCTCGTGAAGAAAGTGTCACGAGCCTTTCAATTGGTCAGTACTTGATCCGCCGATTAGCGGATTACGGCATCGGCCATGTCTTCGGTCTTCCCGGAGATTATGTCCTTTCCTTCTATTCAATGCTTGAGAAGAGCCCTCTTGATTTAGTGAATTGCACTCGGGAGGACTGCGCGGGTTTTGCTGCTGATGGTTATGCACGAGTTCATGGAATGGGCGCGGTGTGTGTTACCTACAGTGTCGGAGGGCTTAGTGTTGCAAATTCAATTGCTGGTGCATACGCAGAAAAAAGTCCTGTTGTCATGATTTCAGGTGCTCCGGGACTTGCCGAACGTGCAAGTGATCCCCTTCTCCATCATCGAGTTCGGGAATGGCAAACCCAACTTGAAGTCTTTCGAAAACTCTGCACTGCGAGTCTCGAAATTACTGATCCTGCTACTGCATTTCGCGATATTGATTTTCTCCTTGATGCTGCGCACCGACTCAAGCGACCTGTCTATCTGGAGTTACCTCGAGACATGGTCACTGTTGTCCCTCAGCAGATTCGTCCCTTTGTACGTCCGCCTGAGCAAAGTGATCCAAATGCTCTTGATGAAGCTGTCAAGGAGGCTGTTTCCAGAATCCAAGCATCAAAGAAGCCGGTGATCCTCGCTGGCGTTGAACTCCATCGTTATGGGCTTCAGGATGACGTCATCACTTTAGCCGAAACGGCTGGAATCCCAATCGCAGCATCGATGCTAGCGAAAAGTGTTGTGAGCGAAATACATCCGCTCTACATTGGACTGTACGAAGGTGCTTTAGGCCGTAAAGAAGTGACAGAATTTGTGGAGGAAAGCGACTGTATTATTCTCCTTGGCGCACTGCTAACTGATATTGATCTTGGTATTTTTACAGCAAAACTTGATCCAACAAAAAGCATCAATGCAACGAGCGATGAACTTCGAATTAGCCATCATCATTTTCACAATGTGAAACTTCAAGATTTTATTAAGGCACTGGCAGAAGCGAAGCCAAAAACAAAAAAACGAACTCTTCCTCGCTCTCCTCGTGACGTGCAGGGATCCTATTCGATTGATGCTGATCGCTTGATCACAACAACCCGTTTAGTTCGACGACTTGATGATTCACTCGATGACAAAACCATTGTGATTGCAGATGTCGGCGATGCACTTTTTGCTTCGAGTGAACTTGTCATACGTGGTCGAACGGAGTTTCTCTCTCCTGCTTACTACACCTCCATGGGATTTGCTGTGCCTGCAGCCCTTGGTGCGAAAATGGCTCGCCCTGACCTCAAGGTTATTGCCCTTGTTGGCGATGGTGCATTTCAGATGACTGGCATGGAACTTTCAACAATCGTACGGCGAGGTCTGGATGTAACAGTAATCGTTCTCGATAACAAAGGTTATGGAACCGAACGGGTTATTCATGAAGGAAGTTTCAACGACATCAACCCATGGGAATATCAACTTCTGCCAAAGGTACTTGGTGGAGGAACAGGCTTTGAGGTGCGAACAGAAGGTGAGTTTGACCAGGCGCTGACTCAGGCTCTTGCCGATTCAAAAGGCATGAACATTATTCGGGCTCACATCGGCCTTGAAGATCACAGTACGACGCTTGATCGCATTGGTGCAGGACTTGCTCGACGGAATCGAGGCTAGCCTTGGGCTGTTGCTTGTCGAAGCTGGGTACTTGATAGATCGCACCGAAACTCGCGCTGGGAAACGAAATAGGCTGCATTTTTCAGGGCGATTGGTACGTCCAATTTGGAAGGATCCTCAAATTTCCCCCCTCGCACTCTTCCAAAGACAATGAGTCCTGCCGCATCTTTTGTAATGCGATAAACGGCCTGCTCGGCAGCCGTATTTGAACCCCCGTAATACCGAGGATCGGATAATCGCACAAAAGTATCTGCTCCCATCACAAATGTACTTTTCGGAAAAATATCCAATTTTTCTTGGAATGTAGCCGCTCGCGTAAGCCACAATCGCTGACCAGAAAACTGCAGCACGCGGCCACGGATTGCAATGTAGTCCAGCATTGGCTTATCCACATTGGTCACTGATAACTCATAGTCAACAGGCCGTTCAGCTATTTCTTCAGCAATCCGTGCCATCAAGAGATGGCCTTCATGGAGCGGATCAAAAGAACCTGGAAAAATGACTCGACCCTTTATCGGATCTTCAGGATCCTCCACAGTAAACAAATCAGAGCTCTTGGATGATGTTGTCTGCACACCAGCGACACGACGACTGTTGGAAAAAAGTTCTTGCCACGCAGGCGGTGCGGACATCATATCAACATCAACACACTCTCCTGAATACAGTCCCTCGTCCAGTGAACAATCTTCGTGCGTTAAGGATGCAAGACTCTCAAGCACAAGCCATGCGGCAAGGTGTTCTTCTTCAGCACGACTTCTCCGATCTTTTTGAAGGCTTAGATAGGCAACACGGGTGCCGTCAAATGTTTGAAGTGCAACGATAACCCGATGATCACCCTTTTTGGGCCCGATCGATTTGAGACTGCATGTTACTGATACCCCTACTGCCTGCTCGCACGTCGCTCCATAAGAACAGGCGCGTTGCCATGCTAACATTGCAAGCCTTCGCGCAGCACGCGATGAACAGTATGTCTCCTGCTTACCACCCAAAAAATGATCAACGGAATGGCGTGCATAGGGCACAATTGCTTCGAGCATGACTTTGCTGACACCTGGAGTCCCAGCAAGATACGAAATAGCTTCTGATCCACCACCAGATGAAACAATGACAACCTTACGTTCAGCATCTGCGAAACGCCTTATGAGGTCTTCAGATTTTGGAAAAGATGGAGATTGGTTTTGAGGCATCTCAATCATCCTACCGCATGAAGTGACATAAGGCTTGTATACCTTTCCATTGGGAGCCAAACTCATGTCTTCCGGGAGGATTATGTATGCGAGCTGCAATTATTGGGATCGGTGCCATTGCAAATATGCATGCTCGGGCGTTGGGAGACATCTCAGGCGTTGAGCTTGTTGCAGCTTCCTGTCGCACTGAGGAAAAAGGGCGTGCCTTTGCAGCGGAATTTGGTTGTGAATGGTTTGACGATAGCAAACGTATGCTTCGTCGAGCCAAACCAGATTTTGTCACAATAGCGACACCTTCTGGAGCGCATCTTGAGGCTGCACAGGCTGCAGCTCGTAAAGACATTCATGTCATCTGTGAAAAGCCACTTGAAATTACACTCAAGCGAATTGATAGGATGATTCGGACCGCCGAGAAGTCAGGCATCACTCTCGGTGCAATTTTCCCACAGCGATTTAATCCAGTCGTTCAAACTGTTTACGAAGCTTCACGATCCGGTCGATTTGGGCCACTGGCTCTTGCTGCCAGTTATGTGCCATGGTGGCGTGATGATGCCTACTATGGGCCTGAACGTTGGCAAGGTACACAAGCATTGGATGGTGGTGGTGCACTTATGAACCAATCCATTCACGGTGTCGATGCATTGCAATGGATTGTAGGAGCAGCAACCGAGGGGCTTGCCCCTCACGACAATCCCGTCGAAAGTGTACTCGCAGCTACAGCTATTCGCGCACATGATCAAGAGCATCTCGAGGTGGAAGATACGTGCGTCGCGGTACTTCGATTTCGAAATGGTGCAATTGGTCAACTCCTTGCAGCCACAAGTTTATATCCAGGACAAATGCGACGCTTCTTATTTGGTGGACGAGATGGCACCGCTGAGATTCTTGAGGAACAACTTTTATCATGGCAGTTTCGAACAGAACTACCTCAGGATGTAACCATACGACAAACACTTGGAGAAGAAAGCTCTACGACCGGTGGTGCAGCTGACCCAATGGCCATTAATTATTCTTGCCATACCAGAAACTTTGAGGACTTCATTCAAGCGATTCAATCCGGTTCCAAACCAGCACTTGATGGTTATGAAGGTCGCAAGGCCGTAGCAATTATCGAGGCATGTTACAAATCAGCACGAACTAATCGTGTGACGCGAGTGTCGTAGGGATGTCAATAGACAATAGAAAGGTATCTGTCATGGAGAACTCATCTGATTCTGATAATGAAGAGCTGACCAAAGACAAGCCATGGTATTCCCTTATGAACCGCTATCATTGGTTCGTCTTGACGGTCGCAGCACTTGGGTGGCTTTTTGATTGTCTTGATCAACAACTTTTTCTGCTTGCGCGAGCTCCCGCTATGGCAGATCTTTTGAAACCGGGACAAGATCCAAATGAGTTTGGTGGCTATGCCACAGCGATCTTTGTGCTTGGCTGGGCCACCGGTGGATTAATATTTGGAAGTCTTGGTGATCGATTCGGTCGTGCCCGAACGATGGTCATTACCATCTTGATTTATTCAGCGTGCACAGGCCTGAGTGCGTTGTCTCAAGGTTTCGCCGATTTTGCATTCTATCGGTTCCTTACCGGCCTTGGTGTTGGAGGTGAGTTTGCTGTTGGGGTTGCGCTTGTTGCTGAGGTCATGCCCGATCGTGTTCGTCCTCAAAATGCGCCAGCTGTGCGAGAGCCGCGCCAAGCGGGCGGAGAACACTGCGGAGGAGGACGAGATGAAGGGGGCGGCGGACAGGCTCGAGCAATACTATCCGGCCGCCTAATTGATGCGGGCGCAATGATGATCTGGAAGGGATGACGATGGACGGCGCACCGCACCTGCAGGCACTTGAGCCGGCACCTCCCAGACGCGAGCTTCGCGACCGGATTGACCGGCTTACGGTCTCTGCGGACGCCAAGGCGTTGCTGGACGAGCTGCTCGATATCGTGATCCATGTCGGAGGGAAGATTATCGCAGCGGGACGCCAGATCGTCGCCTTCAT
>JBDOMS010000235.1:0-5154 GCA_039831735.1 Pirellulales bacterium | reverse complement strand
CATCGCGCGTCGATTGACCAATAATTCGTCCGGCTTCAAGCCCACCGCCATAGATAAGAAGCGGAGCCAGGCCACCCCAATGATCTCGTCCGCCCTTGGCATTAATCCGTGGCGTTCTGCCCATTTCACCACAACAAACAAGTAGAATCTTGTCCTGCAACCCGCGGGCTTCAATATCATCGATAAGTGTTGACACCGCGTAATCAAAAGGACTTCCAACATATCCCATGCCTTCTCTCATCGATGCATTATTCTTATCAGAGTGCATGTCCCAAACAAAACTTGTCGTCACCGTTACAAAACCACACCCTCGTTCACAAAGACGTCGTGCAAGTAAAAGTAGTTTTCCAATTGACTGATTATGATCCACGTAGTGTTTATGATTATTCCACTGTGTACTGATCCGGGCACTATTGAAGCGCGAGGCTGTGTCATAGCGAGCAATAGTCTCTTTGCCCTCACCATCAAGGCTGAAAGCATCTGCCACACCACGGGCTAACACATCGAATGCGAGACCTTCGTCAGAAAGCATGGATCGCACCTGAGGCTGATCAATCCAACGACGGCCTTGATCGAGGGATGCAAGAAGACTTTTCCTGTCTCCAAGACGTTCCTGAGATAGTTGCAGTCTCAGAGTATCGAGAAATGGTCCCTCCCCCCCTGGGACGAGAGGTGCCGTTGCAGCGCCAAGTGCCCCTGCCGCTGTAAAATCTCCAAATTGTGTGATTGCTGGACCTGCAGAAGCACTCACAGATTTTGGAAACAATGCGACATTCGATGGCATGGCTGTTTCCACATCGAGCGGCCCGACCGTCTTTGCAAATAAGGACCCCATATTGGCTCCCAATGTTGCTTTTCCAACAATTGGTTTGATGTCATGGTTACCATTACCCGTGACGAATGAACGCACGACATTGAATAGGTGCGCACGCTTTGCAAGTCGCTCGAATGTAGAGCCAAAATGAACTCCCGGCACGGATGATGCGATTTCACCATTGACACTCCGCGAGTGAGGAGGCCCATCCTGCTTTGGATCGAATGTTTCGAACTGCGACGGCCCTCCATGCATAAAAAGGAAAATGACGGAGCGGTCACGAGCTAGGTGTTGAATAGTCTCAGCTGCTTTCGCATGGAAAGGCTGTACGCAGGATGCCAATGATACAGCCGAACATCCAGCCCCAACCTGTAAAAATGGTCTACGAGCCAATCGGCGTCCATGCAAGACGGTATCTTCGAAAACAAACATTCCACAATACCTCGTGGCGGATTTTTTGATTCTATCAAAGAAAAGACCACGTCACCAACATGCAACACTCTCACTGTGGCCTAACAACCATGTGCAGCACATCTTCCTACTCGCGTGAAGCAGTCATCAAGTAAGCAAGAAGATGAACCATATCGCGGGGGTGAATCGTCTTTTCAAAACCCTCTGGCATTAACGACTTTCCACTATCTTCGAACGATGCAATTTCATCAAGAGGAATGACATGATTAACTCCTTGTTCAGCACGAATCACAACCGCCTGATCTGATTCTGAAATAAGAACACCATTAATAATGCGTCCATCGTTCCGCATGATTGTTCTTCTTGTGAAGGCTGGCAAGACTTCCCTATTTGGATCGAGAATCCCAAGTAGCATGATCTCCGGACCACGTACCTGCATAGCTGCAAGATTAGGCCCCAACTCATTCCCAACCCCTTCCACGCGATGACACTGGACACAGAGCGCTCGAAAAATGTGACGGCCTTTTGTCCTGTCTCCCGGCAAGTCTGGCAGGCTTGCACGATAGGCATTGATCATGGGCTGCCTGTTAACCGGTGGCGGTGGACCGAGTAATTTATCAACCCGCTGCTTGAGGTTCGTGTCAGAAAACTGACGAAGCAACACGAGTGTTGACGGCTGAATTGGATCATGTTGAAAAACATCTGATTCAATGGCATCAAGAAGCATCTCAGCACGCTCGGACGTATGCATCATTGCGGAAATAATTGTATCTCGCTCGTCGCGGTGAGCCGTGCGTGCGGCCTCTAACAAGATTTGTCCAGCGCGGGAGCTATTCGAACGGTCGAGCGTTTGGATTACGGCCCGGCGTACAGCTCCATTAGGATCATCAATGAAGGCTTTGAGACTATCCGCCGCTCCAAGTGCCATACCGTGCACTGCTGCTATTCGTTCCTGTACCGTGGCATGTTGGTCCCCAAGAACAGTACGATTGAATTCCAGAAGACTGGACACGATATCAGATACCGTGTGCTCATACGGCTGCCCTGTTCCATGTTTGAGCAGTGAACGACCTGTAGCCTCACATGCATCAACCAGCGCACAGAAAATAGCCGTGGCATGCCTGCGATAATCCAATGCGCCTTTTGCAGGCTCTTCCGAGAACGCATGAATGGATTCGATTGCCGAAGCAATCTGGTCTTTCTCACCGCGCCTGCCAATCTGTCGAAATAGCATTGGCAAGACGAACAGTGTCTCTTTTGATGCGATGCGTTCTGGATCCTCTAACCAGTCTCTTATTAGGTTTGCTGCATCATTGTGCATAGAGGTGCAGGCTGCCACGCGACACCAATAATCACACCCATCCCGAGTGAGCAGTGTCATCAGAATATTGTGACGGGCAGCCTGTTGGGGCACACTGCCCGCAGAACAGGCAAGTTGTAATCGCACGCCAATCTCGGGTTCTTCTCTGGCGAGGGACTCGAAAACTGAGGTGAGTTGAGTCATATTTGCTGTCTTTTGAAGAAGCGTTTCTGCAACCACGACACCAGCTTTTCTCAGCATGTCAGAATCAGATTGCAAAGCAACTACAACATCATCCGTCAGAATCTGATCAAGTCCAACAAGTACCCAAAACGCATGGAGCCTTCCGACACAGTCACTGTTTTTATCACGAAGGCATGCCCTTAATGGCTGAACCAGATCCTTGGATTGTGATGTAACAAGAAGACGTTGCGCTGTGATTCGCTGCCACACATTCTTATGCGACAGGAGGGCGATGAGTTCATGGTGTTTTTGTTGAGAGAGTCGTTCCGGGAGCGGCGGCATTGCATCAACGGTTGTGGTTAACCGCCACAGTCGACCAGTATCCCTTCCACTGGTGAGATCAAGATGCTGTTTGAGAAGAGGTGGCAAGCTTTTGGGATGCTCAATAACCTCTCGCTGCATGTCAATGATCCAGAGTGCTCCATCCGGACCGTTGGCAAACTGCACTGGACGAAACCAGATATCACTCGAAGCCACCAGTTCTTCATCGGCATCAACGCGTTCTGCTCGTACTCCACTTTCGTACTCAACAAGACGTTTTCGATGCACAAGATTACTCCCGACATCGCCGACGACAAGCATGCCACGAAGGTCACCAACCATATCGCCACCAACCACCGTAATGCCGGTTGCACTCGTAAAATAACCCGCAGGCCGCCCACCACCTTCGACAATACCTGGAACAATTCCACTTGCCCTCAATCGCGTCCGAAGAATCCGCCACGGTTCAACTGGGCTTCTTCGGAATACCTTGGCCTGAGGCCCATCGACGGCGATACTCTCCCGACCTGATGGTGGTGGAAAGTCTGGATTCCGACTCATGTAACGGTCTTCGATCATGCACCGAATGGCGTGATCACTATTAGCACAGACATAACGATTGCCCGAGTCATCACATCCCATGCCATGCTGTGCTCCTCCCGTTTCCGGACGAATATCAAACAGGATCGGATCAAATGAGAAATCACGACCGCGTAATCGTAGTGGATGTCCAACAGGCTGCGCATGTTCTACCCGATAGATTTCCCCTCCCGTGGAACTTGCTGAACCATAGATTCTGTTATCAAGACCATAGTGAAAAGAATTTAAGAGCCCTTGAACATTACTCGTACCGAATCCGGTGAATGTGGCTGTTCTTTCATCAGCAACGTTATCGCCATCTCTGTCTTTCAAGAAAAGGATATCAGGGGCATCACCAACGAAGATTCCTCCACCCCAGCAGCAGAGGGCGGTTGGCCAGGCAAGGTCTTCTGCAAATATCGTTGCGTCGTCATAGTGACCATCACGATCATGATCGGTCAACACGCGAATACGTCCAAGTCGATCTGTCTTATTTTCACTGTAACCCCGCATCTCAGCCACATAGAGTCGACAATCTTCATCCCATGCAATGGCCACTGGACTGGCAACAAGTGGATCAGCAACAGCAAGATCCAGAGAAAAACCATTCACAACGTGCATGGTACTGAGGGCGCGTTCCACCGGAACCTGCGGAATACGCGGAAGATCATCTTTGTAGGAATAATCTTCTGCTTGCATGGAGCCAGAGGTGACTCCAAACAAGATCCCAAGAAACCACATGGCCTTCGTTGTCATCGATCGTTTGTTCATGTCTCGAATCATGGAGAAGACTTGAGTAACTTATGCATGGCGGATATAAGGACTTCTTCAACCTCCGGACCGACAAAGGAACTGTCCACCTCGACTTCATATCCACCTTCTGCATACGACGCTGACGTACCGATATATCCTGGCCCATAGTCACCATACGCGGCCATCATGACATGCAAATCTGGCCGCATGCGTTGAGCAGCGAGTTGATATTCAACAAATAATTCTCCTGGCATATGCAACATACGGATATTGCCAACTCGCAGGCAGGTAATGTCGACCTCGCGGCCACTTTCCACACGGGTAATCCAAGCAAGGGCATCCGCCTGATTCATCGTGCCTTTATCGGCATTCATTCGAATCGACGCAGCAAGCTGTTGGGGCTGAAGTTCCTTTCGATACCCAAGCGTTACAGATTCAACACTCCATCCAATCTCTTGTCCGCTCACTGGCCTCCGATCACTAACTGCGGCCTCATAGGCTGATCGCATACCCGCCGCTAACCGGAGTGCAAATGTGACACGATTGGCATGTGAACCATCGTTGTACTTTCCAGCAGCTACGTTTCCACCAGCACCAGTAAAATGAATATGAAGTGCTGACGGAAGATCCTGCGTTCGAAGCAATCGGGAAATACCTGGAAAATCTGGCCCTGGAACCCCTGTCCGGTAATAACTCATCGGATGCGTTGCGTAGGATGTCATCACCGCAATCGGTGAGTCCTCTGACCACAGCACCATCGCATGGACAAAGGGATCGATCAGCCCCTCTGGCT
>JBDOMS010000550.1:0-5156 GCA_039831735.1 Pirellulales bacterium | reverse complement strand
CCGTCTTCTCGTTCAAGAATGACACTGCTTCCGTCCTGTCGGATGAAAGTCGCTTGTACAGTAAAAGAACCAGAATCATCGCTCCATTGCCTTAGGTCTTGAGCATTGATTTTTTCTTTAGACTGCAGTGTGAAAGGGTTATCACCACTATCTAGCGTCATTGGTTTTGATGCATCCGCCGCCTCAATAATCGGTTCGAGTTTGTCCCATAGCTTTCGGGCGTGAAGATAGACTCCTACGACTTTGTGCTGGCGAAGTTCTTTGATTTTATAGGCAATATCGAAATCATCTGGGTGGGGTTGAAAAGCACTTAGTTGTCTTACACGACTTGCCACTGCTGGCCAATGTGATGAGTTGAGATCGGCCAAAATTTTTTGCTTAGCGTCAGGCGTGAGTTTCTTGCCGGCAGCTTCCTTCGCTGCTGCTTGTTTTTTTGCCATTCGTTCTTCATGTTCTTTTTTTGCTTGAGCTATTCTCTCTGCACGTTTCTGTTCTGCTGTTTCCCATTCTTCGACAGGAATTCTTTGGAGAGAGACAGTGACAGGAATTGTAGTGGTGGTAGAAGCCGTGCCGATTGTCATCGTGTGTGTCATGGTGAGTGATTCTGTTGTTTTCATTGATTTGTTGAAAACGAATGTACCTGTCCCATGGATCTTAATTGATTCATCATCTGCATTTGCGGCTGCTGAGTTGAGTGAATATGTTTTCTCAATACTAATGAGTTCACCATCATCAGACTTTATTTTGAAAGACGCTTCCTCAGAGGCACCGGTCTTTATCACGGTTTGTCTCCGAAAAGGACTTCCAAAAAATGGTGTGTCTTCCTCTTCTTTTATTGACACGCCATTTCCAACTTTCCAGTGCTTCTTTGTGCCTTTAGGAAGGGGTTCAAATGGTAGGATTGAAAGATTTCCTAGTAAGTATGGAATCTGAGATTGCCCACTCAGTTTGAGAATGTTTCCCTTCAGTCCAACTGTCATGTCGTGGGATGCTCGACTAAGGCCACCGAATGTCACGCCATGAAACATATTTGGCATTGGGGGACGGGAAAACCCGCGACGAAAGCCATTTGAACGTGATTGTTGTTTTCTTAGTAGTTGACCAGTGTACGTTGCCGAAAAGCCATCCGGAGTAATAGATTTCCCAGTGAACGCAATCATGCCGTCCATGGTGTCCGTGAAAGAGGGTTGTTCTGCACGGATAGAAACTTTGTAGGGAACAATCGTTTCTGGTTGAATCGTGTAATTCAGTTCTGCAACGGCTGTTTGATACGGGCAAGTAAAATAAACAAGCAGAAGCATCAATGTAGCGATGAGTGTGCTTGATGCGATGAACTGTTCTGAGTGTTTCATAAGTGAATCCATGTAGAGCTGAAACCGAATAAGAACAACTCGTGTCGCTAGGTCACTAGACCAGTTGTAACTTTGTAAAAAATATTATGTGTTGACGTATGAGTTGCTATGGTATTTTGAAGTATACTGTGATTCCGAGTAGTAGTAGTGTCAAAAGGCTGTGGCAATGACGGTGAACCCACCTTGGTTCTTAGAGAAGACGCGTTATGAAAACAGAATATTATGGGCGGGAAGTCGCAGTTAGCATTCCAGTGTAAAATCACGTGTTTGTGATGTTTACTACCTCACCGTACGTAAGGGAGCACTCACTTCGTGTTCACTCATCGATTATCGTGGATTTCTTTTCCAGCATCGTCGCTCCTGCTTGTTGCACTCATTGGGTGTCAGCGATCGGCTCCAAATCTCGTGCAGCGACCTATTCCGGAAGTCGTTGTCACCAGCCCGATTATCCAGGACCTTTCAAATCCGGTGGAATTCAATGGGAATGCCGCTGCAGTTGAAACAGTTGAGATAAAAGCCCGTGTCTCAGGGTTTATCACAGCTATTCATTTTAGTGATGGGCAACGAATCAAAAACGGTGATCCATTATTCACAATCGATCAACGCCCGTATCGTACTATTTATGATCAATCGCAGGCTGAGGTTTCAAAAGCCCTCGCAGAACTTAATGAACTTGAAAACGAAGTTGCTCGCTACAAAAACTTGGTTCCAAAGGCAGTCGTCACAAAAGAACAGTATGAAATATTGGTTGCCAAACGCGATGTTGCAAAAGCAATGCTTGAAAAGGCTCAGGCAGCAGTATCGCAAGCGGAACTTGATCTTGAGTTTTGTAATATCACCTCACCACTGACTGGCCGAGTAAGTACGCGTGAAGTCGATGTTGGAGACTTGGTTACAGGCTCTGGTATTTCAGCAACGCGTTTGACAACGGTTGTTACCACCGCGCCTATTGAGGTGTACTTTGACACTGATGAACGTACACTTCTTCTTGCTCGCCAACGGGCGATAGCACAACATGGTGGTAAGCCAGTGACCTGGCGAGATATCAAAGAACTTGAAATACCTTTTTCAGCACGTCTTGTGACAGAAGAATCCTTTTTGCATAAAGGAATTCTTGACTTTGTTGATATTGGCGTAAAGCCAACAACTGGCACGATACGATGCCGTGGTTTGCTTCCAAACCAAGACGAATTGATTGCGCCAGGCATGTTTATGCGGGTACAACTCACGACGTCTGAACCAGAACGAACACTTTTGGTGCCTGATCGGTCTCTGGGAATTGATCAGGGTCAAAAATACGTTGCTGTTGTAAGCGATACAAATCAAATCGAATATCGAACAGTCACTACTGGACGCAGTGTTCGCTCAAACAATGAGATGCTTCGAGTGATACAAGATGGACTTCATGAAAATGAGCGTATTGTCGTCTCGGGAATGTCCCGAGTTCGTGAAGGCAGCACTGTACAACCTCTTGAGGAATCAACTCCATCTCCTGAGCCTCTCGAGACGGTGAAGCCGTGATAAGTCAGTTTTTCATACGCAGGCCAGTCTTTGCAACGGTGCTGTCACTTGTGATTGTTATTGTAGGTGGCATCTCTGTAGTGGGGCTCCCTGTGGGTCAATATCCAGACGTTGTACCACCAACAATTTCCATCCAGACGGTTTATCCGGGTGCGTCTGCTCAAACGGTTGCCGATACGGTAACAACTCCGATTGAACAAGAAGTTAACGGTGTCGAAGAAATGTTATTCATTTCATCAAAAAGCACCGGTGATGGGCAGGCCGTTATTGATGTGACCTTCAAACTCGGGACAGATATCGATCTTGCTCAGGTTCTTACTCAGAATCGTGTCGCCATTGCAGAATCAAAGCTGCCTGCCGACGTGAGGCGGCAAGGAGTGATTACCAAAAAAAAATCACCAAGTATTCTTCTGTGTGTCAATCTCTTTTCTCCAGACAGTAAATACGATCAACTATATCTAAGCAACTACGCATTGATTCACCTAAAAGATGCTATTGCCCGACTTGACGGAGTCGGTGATGTGTCCTTTCTTGGTGCCCGTGACTATTCGATGCGTATCTGGCTTGATCCAGACAAACTCGCGACGCGCAGGATGACAGCTGGTGATGTTGTCAAGGCTTTACGTGAACAGAATGTACAGGTCCCAGCGGGTCGTCTCGGCCAACCACCTGCTCTACCAGGAGTTGCATTTCAGGTACCTCTTAATGCTAGAGGAAGACTCCTGCAGCCGGAAGCATTTGAGAATATTATCGTAAAGACCGGACACGACTCCCGTGCGACAGACACAGATGTAGTCGATGGACGAGAGATTATTCGGATTCGTGATATCGGGCGAGTCGAGCTTGGTGCAAAAAATGAAGACACCGTGAGCCATCTTGATGGTAAAGAGACCATTACGATGGCCATCTTCCAGCGTCCTGGATCAAATGCCTTGGCAACAGCGAAACGCGTACGTGAGGAAATGAAGACCCTTGCTCAAACTTTTCCAAAAGGCCTTGAATATGGTGTTATCTATGACACAACCATTTTTGTCGAAGAGAGTATCCAAGAGGTCTTCAAAACACTTTTTGAAGCCATTGTTCTTGTCTTTATTGTCGTGCTTCTTTTTTTACAAGATTGGAAGGCAACACTTATTCCGATGCTCGCTGTGCCTGTGTCTTTGATAGGCACCTTTGCGGTTATGGCTGGACTTGGTTTCTCTCTCAATAATCTTTCTTTATTTGGGCTTGTTCTTGCTATTGGTATAGTCGTCGATGATGCTATCGTTGTTGTAGAAAATGTTGAACGACTCATTCAAAAAGGTCTTCAGCCTCGTGATGCAGCACTACAAGCAATGCGTGAAGTCAGTGGTGCACTCGTTGCAATCACATTGGTGCTGGCGGCTGTGTTTATTCCGACAGCATTTATCACTGGCATCAGCGGTGAGTTCTATCGTCAATTTGCAATTACGATCGCAGCAAGTACAGCATTTTCAGCTATTAATTCTCTCACGCTTTCACCTGCACTTGCAGCCATTCTGTTTGATAGCCACAGGGCAACGGCCTCTGGGAATGGCAATTCTTACCATCACAATCCATTGCCAAAAATTGTTGTGGGACTTTTCCTTGGGCTTCTCGCCCTTTGGAGTATTGAGGATAGAGCCCTTCTTTGGATGCGGTTTGCTGACGGGGCAGCATCTTTGCTTGCTGTGTGGGGCACACGGCTTGGTGTCTTTGGTATTGGGTTTGTTGCTGGAGTATTGCTTACTCCAATATTCAACCTACTTCTTACAGGGCTGTTTAGAGTTTTTAATATATTTTTTGAACTCACCATCGGGGGCTATGGTGTCGTTGTCGGTATGCTCTTAAGAATTGGAATTGTCATGGTTGGCCTGTATGTTGCCCTCATGGGCCTTACATATTTTGGATTCAACACTGTTCCGATTGGCTTTATACCAGAACAGGACAAAGGCTATCTTCTTGTCAATGCAATGCTCCCCGAAGGAGCAAGTCATGAAAGAACATCTCGTGTCATAGATGAGTTGGAGGACATCGCTGCAAACACACCGGGTGTCGCTCACACAATATCTGTTTCTGGTTATTCGTTGCTCTCCAGTGTAAGTCTTTCAAATGCCGGTGGCATGTTCATTATTCTTGACCCATTTGCAGGTCGAGTCCTTGATCCAGATCGTTCGTCCTTTGCGATCGCGAAGAAATTGAGAGTAGCATTTCGGAAAGTTCGTGATGCCAGTTGTGTTGTCTTCAATGCACCTCCAATCGATGGTCTTGGAAATACTGGAGGAT
>JBDOMS010000177.1:0-5159 GCA_039831735.1 Pirellulales bacterium | reverse complement strand
CCGAAAACCTAGGCCGCACAATCATCGAGGCAATGTGTTGCTCTATTTCAGCAACGATACTTTTATCAAGTGCATTATTTTCATTGATGACAGACTGGTTGTAGGTCAGTTTGCGAATCAAAAAAAAGTCTGTAAGGCGGATATTTGGAAGAACAATAAGGACGAGTCGGCGAATGGTCATCCACTTTTTCTGGGAGCTCTGTGCCTGAAGAGATACTCGCCGTATTCCAGGTGGAAGAGATAATGGAATAGAAAATCTACACTCCCGTGCAGTTTTTGTGGACTTGTTTGCCTCGTCAGAAGAAGCGACGTTTTTTTTAATGATAGAAGATACGGTTTCCTTGCCTATTTTTGCACGGACAGGTGCTGCAGCATTGCTTGTTTCATCAAAGACCCACCCAGTGACTGTGAGTCGATTATAAATAACACGGATTGAGGAAGAAGGTCGATCCACCTTGAACCGAAGCTTTGATTTCTTGAGCTGGTGTATCAATAACCAATTAAGGTCAATTAACCCAACAAGAAGTCGAGGTCCAAAACCAAGAACCTTAAGCATGGACCGTAGGATTCGTTTTTGCATTAGTTTGTTTTCCACGAACACGTTCTGAACGCTGCCCATGAAGATAATTCAGGCAAATGTAATCTAATACATAAAAATAGATTCTCTGTTAACCGTAATGTACAGGCATGTTGATATACGAGATATCATTTATCATTCTGATTCGCAGACCAAGTTGGTGTCCTGGCCGCTAGATATAAGGTGTAAAAAACACTCTTACTTAAGAGCTGAGTAGCTCTCGCAATAAGCATTGATTGCCAGAAGAGTATCATAGTATGTACAAGCAAAGAGACGGCAATTAATTCTTCACGTCATGGAAGAGATGTGTTTCGCATATGAGTTGATGAAGCTTAGGAAATTCTGTTTTTGCTGATCATAAAACTGCACTTGACGAATAGGGCAACACATGCGTTTGATTGCCATTCCGAGCACCCATTTTTGAATACAGGTGGCACTCTGTGAAAATATGTTTTGTTGGTACAGGAAGAAGTGGAACCACCCTCATTTGTGACATGTTCGGAGATCATCCCGATCTCCTTATGTTTGGAGAAAGTTACTGGCATCCAATCTTGTTTGATAAATTTGGCCAGCGCCCTGTATCTGGACGTGAACAACTCAGGATTGTTCGAGAATTAACATTTCCAATTCCACAAAAAAAACGGTGGTATCGTCCTTACCGAAAACCCAGAGTGAAGCACCCAATTATTGAGTCAACGCTTAAAAAATATGATTTGCGTCCGTCTGAAATCTATGAAGAGTTTCTTGAGACGTTTGGCGATAAAGAGCAGACAATTGCAGAATTCTGTGATGCCTTATCTGGTGTGATGCTTCATCGATTAGGAAAGTCTCTGTGGGGTGACAAAACCCCACACTATTTTCACAAGATGCATTTACTGCAAACTATTTGGCCTGACGTGGTGTTTGTCAATGTACTTCGCCATGGTGTAGCAGTAGCAAGATCGATGCAAAAACACATTGGTTTTCAGTTGATTCGCAATCTTCAGGTTGATAGTTGGACAGGTGTTGCTGCATTGCATGAGTTTTTGGACGTCCCGAAGCGAGATGTATTATTGGCTGATTATCTGTCAATGTGGGCAAGGCAGATATTACGCAGTCGAGATGAGGCAAATCGGTTGCGATCAGGAAGCTATATGGAGGTCTATTTCGAGCACCTCATCACACAGCCATCAGATGTCTTGCAGGCTATCTGTGCATTTGCAGACTTGGACTGTGATGCAGACTGGTTAGCGCGTCAGAAGACTATTTGTCGTTCAGACCGGCTCAGTATCGGTAGTTCGATTGATGCTATTCCAGACATAGCAATGGATGTACTTCACACGTTGGGGTATTCACTGGACAACCCTTTGCCACGATCAATCGGATAGAGAAGCGTGAGAGCATTTGCAAATAAAGAAACTAGCCAAGAAGAACATCACCGTTATAAGATGTGGAAAATACTGTTGGTCTAAACGTATTCATAATAACTTGCAATACATAAAACGTGTCTAAAAAATGAAAGTACTTGTAACTGGTGGTGCGGGGTTTATTGGTAGTCATATCGTGGATCAACTTTTATCAGACGGTCATGACGTAGAGGTTATTGATGATTGTTCAAGTGGCTCAAAGCAAAATATACCTTCTGAAGTGCCTCTTCATATTGTTGATATCGTAGACACACAGAGTGTTTCTGCAGTCATTGAAGACATGAAGCCTGAGGCAATCTGTCATCAGGCAGCACAGATGTCAGTGAGCCGGTCTGTACGAGAGCCTCTATTTGATGCCAAAGTGAACTGTCTTGGCTTGATAAATGTCCTTGATGCAGCGGTGAAAGTGGGCTGCCCGCGCATTGTTTTTGCTTCAAGTGGTGGTGTTTTATACGGTAATGTTGCCTCAGCAGTTACTGAAAACAGATTAGCAAATCCGGTAAGTCCCTATGGGATAACAAAATGGGTTGGTGAGCGCTATCTCGAGTTTTATGCCAAAGAATATCGTCTCAAGGCGGTGGCATTGCGGTATTCCAATGTTTATGGACCCCGCCAAAATCCACATGGTGAGGCAGGTGTCGTTGCCATCTTTTGCAAAAAGTCTCTCGCTGGTGAGCCAGCGACTATCAACGGCGATGGTGAGTATATACGGGATTACGTGTACGGGTCTGATGTAGCGCGTGCGAATGTCCTTGCTCTTACTCAACCACTCTCAGGCGTTGAACCCTCTTCACTCACCAGTCTGAATGTTGGCACTGGGATTGGAACAAGTGTCAACGATCTTGAGAAAATGATTCGAAGCAGTATGAGTGATACGATGAAGTCAAAAGGGACAAAGTTTCTTTCTCGTGATCCGGTGTATGGTCCTGCACGGCCCGGGGATCTACGATCAAATTGTATTGATGCATCTCTCGCCAAGAATGTTCTGGGATGGGAATCTCTTGTGTCTCTTGAGGATGGACTTCAAAAAACTGTCGAATGGTTTACGGAGCATTCATGAGAAAAACAGCATTAGTGACAGGGATTAGTGGGCAAGACGGAGGGTATCTTGCGGCTCTCCTTCTGAAACAAGGATATCAAGTCATTGGGACCAGTCGTGATGCAAATGCAAATCGCTTTGAGGGACTGCGAAAGCTCAATATTCAAGACAAGGTCATTCTCGATTCCATGTCATTGATTGATTTTCAATCAATCCTGAGAGTTATTCACCAATACGAGCCAGATGAAATCTACAATCTTGCAGGGCAAACATCAGTGGTGCTTTCGTTTGATCAGCCAGTGGAGACCTATGAGAGTATTGTTATTGCGACAGTCAATTTGCTTGAAGCTCTTCGCATGTCAAATAAAACTATTCGACTTTATAATGCTGGTAGTTCAGAGATGTTCGGAAATACCAAAGGTGAGCCTGCATCAGAAGTGACAAGACTGCATCCCCGCAGCCCCTATGGAATTGCCAAGGCGACTTCATTTTGGCAAATTGCCCAGCATCGTGAGGCATACGGTGTGCACGCGTGTACGGGTATTCTTTTCAATCATGAAAGTCCGTTGCGGCCTGAGCGATTTGTCACTCAGAAAATCGTTAAAGGTGCCTGCGATATCGCAAACGGCAGCGCGCAAACACTTCCCCTCGGTGATTTATCGGTCCAGCGAGATTGGGGATGGGCCCCCGAATATGTTGTGGCCATGCACTCAATGCTCCAGCAGGAGCATCCAGAAGACTTTGTGATCGCTACTGGTCATACGTCAAGTCTCGAAGCATTTGTGGCAGAGGTGTTTTCAACGCTTGGACTCAACTGGAAAGAGTATGTTGTGCGAGATCCAAGATTTATACGACCCAGTGATCTTTCGATTGGTCGAGCTGATCCTGCTTTGGCTGCTAAGCGACTCGGTTGGCAAGCACGCTATAAAATGAAAGATGTTGCTCGAATGATGGTCGAGGCACAACTGGCAGACGCTAAGGTTGATTGAGATTGCAGATTGCCCCAGAGCACAAATAGCTGGAAAGGGAACGTGAAGCCAGATACAGCATGAAGCCGTGCTTTTTTCCAATGATCCTTTCAGCATTGGTCATTGATAGTGCGACGTATTCCGGCATCCAGTAGCGAGGCATACCGGTGTGCCCGAGGGCTTCCATGTTGGTATTGCAATCAAGCATTGGATAAAAGCCAAGAACTTTGTCCTTTGGATTGATGATGAGTGAGATTTTGTCGACACAATCAAGAGTTTGACGATATGGGCCACAAGGAGCAAAGGCATCGCATCGAACGGCGGCTGCAATAAACATAAGATTTGTTTGGGCGGCACGATTAATCCATGGCTGCAAATCTGTTCGGCCAGCCTCTTCTGCTTCTACAAGATCTTCAAGTGCTTCAAGCGTGATAAGAGCCCCAAAACTGTATCCAAGAATTCCAACTGGTCGCGTTGGTTGAATCTGACCAAGTAACCAAGCGAGATAACGACCTTCAGAATAGGCACGATTGTATTTCGAACGCCCATCCTTGAGAAGAATACCGTCTTGTTCACTTGGCCATGAATAGATGATGACTCGTACATTGCCCATGCCGGCACAACTGGCTATGCAGCGTTGTGCAAGTGTGAGTCCTTGCTGCGCAGCCTCGCAGTGCTTGTAGCGGTTTCCATGAATAAAAATGACAATCGGTCGAATGATTCCATCGGTATCAGGTCCGAGAAGTGAAGGGATGTCAGACTGGTGCCAGGTGCCTCGACAACAACCATTCGTCGTAGTCTTGGCAAGAAAATGCTGCACTCGTAGTCTTGGATCCGATGGGACACAACGTGTTGACGGCAATTGGCGAGTACTCACCATCCATACATCTGGTTGCGAACAATCAGAAATGAGATCCTCAGGTGAAGATTGGAGTGATCTCAGGGCTCTTTCTTCAGTATTTGGAAGTGCCACGAAAGAAAGTGCGTGATCATTTTTGGTATCTGCACAAGCAGCGTGTGGTGGAACAACCCAGGACTGGTAGAGCAAAAGGAAAAGGCATGCATGAATGGCTTTGTTGCCAGAAAGCAGCAACTTGCATACATCACCCCACTTTTTTTGATGCTTTAAGTGCATCGTGTATGAACCCCTTTTACCCGTCGTATAGCCA
>JBDOMS010000405.1:0-22839 GCA_039831735.1 Pirellulales bacterium | reverse complement strand
CACATCGGAACCCACATCGGAACCCACACCGGAACCCACATCGGAACCCACATCGGAACCCACATCGGAACCCACATCGGAACCCACACCGGAACCCACACCGGAACCCACACCTACACTGGGTTCTGATTCAGCTACAACAACTGAACCGATGCCAACAACTCAAAAAACACCCAATAAACCAGAAGAAAAAAATATCTTCGAGGAATTTGAGGAAGAAGATCTTGCACCTGCCTCACGCGATGCATCCAAGCAACCAACTCAAGACACCATCGAACCAGCAAGCCAAAATACGGCTCCTCAACCCCTGCAAAAACAGGACACGTCAAAACCAACTTCACAAAATCCTAAAGAAGCACTCGAAGATCCGTTCAGTGGTTCAGATGATCCATTCTCACTTATTCCACCCGAACCTGTGCGTCGCTGGGTTGACACAAGTGGGCACTATGAGACTGTTGGTCAACTTGTAGAAGTCCAACCAGATTGTGTGCGGATCGTAAAGCTCAATGGTCGGCATACCACAGTTGCATTACATCAACTGAGTACGATCGACCAGCAATATATTGCCACGGTGGAGGATCATCTCTCGACAGTTGCAACGCTGTCAGCAACGGCAAGCAGATAGTGTGTCGTCTGTTCCTCCTACTTGTCTTCTAATTCAGCTACGGTCTCGAAGTTTTTACCTTCGAGCATTTCGAGGGATGCTCCTCCTCCCGTTGAGACATGGCTTACTTTCTCAGCGTAGCCAAGCTGTTCAACAGCTGCCGCTGAATCGCCTCCTCCAATAATAGTAATGGCACCCCTGGTCGTTGCCTCTGCGACGGCATCTGCAACTGCTTTCGTGCCCGCATCAAAAGGAGGTAACTCAAACACACCCATGGGACCATTCCATACCACCGTTCCTGCGCCTCGAATGATTTCTGCATACCTGTCGGCCGTTTCTGGGCCAATATCAAGACCTTCAAAGCCATCAGGAATTGCACCTGCCCTCACAATTTTTTTGTTGGCACTTGATGCAAAATCATCCGCACAGTGTGTGTCTGATGGCAGCACAAGTTTGTTGCCTCCCTGCACCAAAAGTTCTTTAGCTAATTCAAGTTTATCCGGCTCCACAAGTGATTTTCCGGTTTTTCCTCCCTGTGCCAAGGCAAATGTATAGGCCATTGCACCACCAATAAGCACATGATCACAAATCGATAGTAGATTTTTGATGACTGCAATTTTGTCACTCACCTTTTTACCACCGAGGATTGCGACAAAAGGCCGCTTTGGCTTGGCTATGGCATCTGAGAGATACTGTATTTCTTTCTCAACAAGAAATCCGATAACCGTTGGCTTACCCAATGTTTTCATGGCTTTTGGCACTGCATACATGCTGGCTTCCAAGCGATGACATGTGCCAAATGCATCGTTGACATACGCGTCTGCAAGGGTGGCTAAGCCATTAACATACGCTGAATCGCTTCCCTTTTTTTCACCCTTATTAAAACGAACATTTTCCAGAACGAGCACTCCGCCATTTGGTAACGACTGAGCTTTTACATGTGCATCAGGGCCACCAGTATCACATGCTAATTCAACAGGAGCATCCAACAGCTCACTGAGCCTCTTCGCAACTGGCTCTAAAGAAAATTCCTCTTCAAAGCCATTTCCAGACGGTCTTCCAAGATGAGACATCAGAACTGCCTTGCCGCCACGATCAATAATCGATCGGATCGTTGGCAAAGCCATTCGAATCCTTCTATCGTCCGTGATTGATCGATGCTCATCCTGCGGGACGTTGAAGTCAACTCGAACTAATACGCGTTTGTCTTTAGGATCAATATCGGCGACGGTCTTCTTGGCCACAGTAAAGCCTCCTGAACATGAACGACCTATAGTGTAATAATCGGTGCAGTATTCAACACGGATCGCCAGAGAACCGCAACCCTTTATCCTTACTTCAGGAGGAGTGTGAGGGTGACACGACGAACATCCATTACTGATTGTCCTGGTATATCAAGTGCACGAAGTACGAGTTGTCCCTTCCCTTTTTGAAGATGTATTTGCCCAAGATTGAGTGGCCGAAACTCCTTCATCTGTGATTCTGCTTTCGGTCTTGGTAGCGTGTCTTGGTTTGTGTAAAGGGGGGAATCAAAGGCTGGCTCAACAGTCCCCTGAAGTTGACTGTCATTGCAAGACACTTCAATCAGTGACCCTTCATCCCCTAATGGACACGTGTAATCAATCACAACCTCATACTGGCCAGACGACTGTACATCTATATTCCAGATCATTTTTCCATCCACGGTATGCCAGTTGACGAAATATGAACAATTAGGTGCTTTCGAACTGCGACTCACGCACCCATAAGGCTCACCATCTCGGGCAGGCAACATGGTGATGGGAAAATCATGATAGCCAACACCTATCGGTCGAGGATCGACAGATCCTTTGGCTGTTTGCAACGGTGCCTTTTCTTCCCATACATCCTGCTGCCACTGATTGAGTGCCTTCTTCATTGCTGTGAAGACTCCTAGCTGCTCGGCAGCAATGTTTTTTGACTGACTGGGATCAGCATACATATCAAATAATCGATTACTTGCATCCAAACGATACTGTTGTGATCGAACACTAGCTTTATTTCCCCATGCTGAAAAAATATAGCGCTCCTGCCAGGAAGGAGATGCATTTTTCAATAATGCTGTAAGATCTTGACCATCTATTGGTCTTCCACCCTTTGGCTGAGAAATATCAGCCAAACTGGTAAGCGTGGGCAAGAGGTCCACAGCCGATGTTATCTCATATACCGTATGACCTTTTGGGAGCTTCTCTGGCCAACGAATAAAACATACAGATCGAACGCCTCCCTCATCTGTCATGCCCTTCTTTCCAGCCATTCCATCAGTCCAGCGGTGGGTGTTCGGCCCATTGTCTGAGAAGTATACAATGATGGTGTTGTCACGAATGCCCAATTCTTCGATCGTGCTGAGAATTCGACCGACATTCGTATCCTGATTTTCCAACATCGCGAGTGCACAGCGTGTCTCATCTATATTTTCTCGCTCGACCTGAGTCGCCCGTTGCGTAATCTCACGATCCTTAAATCTCAACCAGTTTTCATCTGGAACAGCCCATGGTGTATGGGGTGTTGTAAATGGCACATAGCAAAAAAATGGGCCTCGTGGTGCTGAGCGTCGAATAAACTCAATAGCCTCATTTGTACAAACATCTACGATGAAACCGGTTGCTCGCTCCATACGACCTTCTCGTTCAAGCGGAGGATCAAAGTATTCCCCCCAATGACCTGCCGGATGACCATAATAGGTATCAAATCCACGCGCCATTGGGTGGTAAGGCCACTGACTTCCGTTATGCCACTTCCCAAAGCAACCCGTCGCATAGCCAGCTGATTGAAAAGCATTTGCAATCGTTTGTTCATCGAGATTAAGGCGTTCCTGCCCAGTTGACACACCACGCACACCCGTACGCGGCCACCAACGTCCTGTCAGAAACTCAGCGCGTGTTGGTGAACACACGGGACATACAAAGAAGCGATCCAGAGAAACACCGTCTCGAGCAAGCGTATCGATGTGAGGTGTGTGTGCATGACGATTGCCACTGGCACCATAATCCCCCCAGCCAGCATCATCAGCCAGAAAAACAATGACATTGGGTCCATCACGATATTTTTCAGCAACGCCATACGACGAGCACACCAAGACACATGACAAAGCTATACAAAGGCCTATATGCTTCATACCTTAGCCATTGCCTCCTTTGCGACACGAACACACTCCCGTATATCGCTCAATGGATTTTTTGGGTTTTTCTCATACTCAATGGAGAGTGCTCCATCTTTCGGGAAACCAACCTGTACCAACGCAGTCATAACGGCAGGAGCGTCAATAAAACCTTGCCCAAGAATGACTCCCTCAGCCTTATCCTTCATTTCAGCGAAGTCCTTCAGGTGAATCCCGTACAGTCGACCTTTCAGGAGACGAATAACCTCAACAGGCCTCTCTCCCGAACGAATATAGTGACCCAGATCAGCACACGCACCAATCCGTTCATCGTGTTTTTCAATTGCCTCCAGAACATCAACAACTTTGTTATAGCGATGTCTCGGACCATGATTATGGATAGCTACACGAATGTTGAACTCCTTGACAAGTTCATCGAGATTATCGAATGACTCTGGATCTGGATCGGCCGTAATGGTTCGAACACCTGCTGCTTGGGCAAACTCAAAGAGCTTGCGGTTTGCATCTGCATCCTTTGTCAATCGATTGACTCCGTGTGCCGATAACGTCAGTCCGAGATCGCTAATTTTTTTGGTCATCTCGCGAATAGCTGCAGCGTCTGACTTCACGGAATACATTCCTGGATAAAACTCTACGTGAGAAAATCCAAGGTCTTTTGCATGCTCGAGTGCCTCATCCACGGGGTATCCACGAAGTGAGTACATCTGGATGCCAAGAGCAAAGGATGGCGTAGCTGTGGCGGCTCCTCCCTGCTTTGTAGCAAAACATGTAGCAGCACCCACACAGCTCGTTGCAAGAAACGATCGACGGTTTTGTGTTGAGATAGACATAAATACTCCTAATCACATTGAGGCAAAGACACACTACTCTACCCCGTTTCGGAGACAGAAAAAAGTTTTATCATGTTGTCCCTATTGCTTTCGTGAAAGCATACTCTCGGCAGCAGATAAACATGGCTACACTGATCTAAGGGTCTTTTTAGAAAAACGGCCTTGAGCATAAAACCTTTTCAAAACCGCTCAAAACGACGTACCACACGAGATCGGTATGCTTCGTGTCACATCGCTTCTTCAATGCTGACAAAAGCCTTTGATGACACAACACAATAATTCACATATACTTTTTGTTGCTTTCGGGGATAATCATCGAACCCAAAGTTTCTTTATTCTCAACGGAGAGGTGCGCTGTGCTTTCCAACCTTAGTTTATTTGGTCTATCCGGTAGTCTGATAACACTCTTAGTTGTTGTGGGTGTTGTTGTTGTTCTCGGACTATGGGTCGCGAGTATTTACAATCAACTTGTCGCACTCCGTGCTCGTGGAAAGAATGCCTTTGCTCAAATTGACGTTCAGCTTAAGCGAAGATATGACCTTATTCCCAATCTCGTTGAAACCGCCAAAGGTTATATGTCTCATGAACGTGAAACGTTGGAGGCTGTCATTAATGCTCGCAATCAGGCCGTTTCAGCTGCAGGGAAGGCTGCTGCAAATCCCACCGACCCGAAAGCAATGGGTGCGTTAGGCGGAGCCGAGTCTATTCTGACTCAATCACTCGGTAAACTTTTCGCACTATCAGAGGCGTATCCTGACCTGAAAGCAAATCAAAATATGATGGCTATCCAGGAAGAACTCACGAGCACTGAAAACAAAGTTGCGTTTGCAAGACAGGGCTTCAACGATGCAATCACATCCTATAACACGTATCGGGATTCCTTTCCTCAAGTTCTTCTTGCGGGTAGCTTTGGCTTTCAGCATGCCTCACTTCTTGAATTCGAGGATCGAGAAGCTATTCAGGCAGCACCAAACGTGTCATTTTAATTTTCAATGAGTCACTCGTAACACATCCACAACGCATACCACCCGAATCACTGTGCATTCTACTGCTTGATACAGAATGAATTTTTTTGAGCACCAAGAGAAAGCCCGGCGAAACACAGGCCGACTTGTTGGACTGTTTCTCGTTGCAGTCATCGGATTGATTGTGGGTATTTATATTCTGGTGATGATGCTCTTTCTTGGTGGGGTCGAGCAATTTGGTGATGAAAATGAGGCTATTGCCCAGTTAGGACCTGTCACATTTTGGCGGCCTGACGTTCTTGCTGGTGTGGCTCTTGCTGTCGGCGGAGTGGTCAGTGCTGGAAGCCTTTATAAAACGGCGCAACTGGCTGGAGGTGGTGAACCATTGGCACTCTCGCTAGGTGGACGGCGCATCCTTGAGAACTCGAATGATCCGGTCGAGAGAAAAGTTCTCAATGTTGTTGAGGAAATGGCGATTGCTTCAGGTCTTCCAGTACCTCCTGTCTATTTGATGGATAGTGAGAAGGGCATTAATGCTTTTGCAGCCGGATATAAACCCGAGGAAGCTGTTATTGGTGTGACCAGAGGATGTATTGAACAGCTTAGCCGCGATGAGCTTCAGGGAGTCATTGCGCATGAGTTTAGCCACATTCTTAATGGTGACATGCGTCTGAACATTCGTTTGATTGCCATTGTCCATGGCATCCTGCTTGTTGGTCTCATTGGGTATTACCTGCTAAGAATTGCCGCTTCATCAGGGAGCCGTCGAAGCAGTAATGACAAAGGTGGGGGCACTGCAGTATTTCTTGGCCTTGGCCTTGGCTTGATGGCAGTTGGGTTTGCCGGAACGCTCATTGGAAATCTAATCAAGGCAGCGGTGAGCCGTCAGAGAGAATTCTTGGCAGATGCTTCGGCTGTTCAGTTCACACGTAACCCCGATGGTATTGCTGGTGCTCTGAAACAAATCGGAGGGCTCGACGCCGGTTCAAAGATGGAAGCCTCTCATGCAACCGAAGCATCACATATGTTTTTCGCCTCTGGGGTGCGTGCGCTGTTTGCAACCCATCCACCACTTGATGAACGTATTTCAAGAATTGACCGATTCTGGAACGCGGAAAAAGCTATTCTGGCTCCAGATTCAGCTGCTCCTTCTTCAGCCACACCAACTGGAACTGTCGGCTTTGCTGGAGGATCAACAGCGAGTTCTCAAATTAAAGCATCTCCGCCGCATCCTGCCCCGATCACAATCTCTCCTGAGCAGGCAGTCGATGCGATTGGTAAACCAACACCTCAACAGATCGAAAAATCCCATAGACTGCTTGAAACCATTCCGCACGATGTTCGACATGCAGCTCATGAACCATTTGGCGCACGAGCAGTGATTTATGCACTTTTGCTTGATGCAGATTACGAGAGTTGTCAAAAGCAATTTGAACATCTTGCATCAAAGGCAGATCCGGCGGTCTACAAAATCGCAATAGAGTTGCATAAAACTACTACCAGTCTGCCACGACAAGTCCGCTTGCCTCTTGTGGATATTTGCCTTGCATCATTGAAAGATCTTTCACCGGCACAATATGATCGCTTCCGAGAAAACATCGATGCACTCGCGAAAGCTGACAATAAACTCAGTTTATTTGAGTGGACGTTACAGAAGATTGTTTTTCACGTTTTAGATCCATATTTTGGACGTTCTCGTGACACAAAAACGAGACGTCCAACACCTGATGATGTTGCGGTCGTTATGTCTGCTCTCGCGCATGCGGGTGGAGGTGGGAAAGATGCCGTTGACACTGCTTTTCGGAGAGGGATAGCTGCAACTGGATTGAAAAACTGCAGGCTTGTTCCTTGGGATCGACACATACTCGATCGAATGAATATTTCGTTGGAGACTCTGACTCGATTGCCCAATAAATCAAAGGCTCGCCTTATTCGAGGACTTTCGGAAACAGCCTCTGCTGACGGTAAACTTGTTGCAAATGAAATTGAACTGCTGCGAGCTGTTGCAACGACCCTCGACTGCCCCATGCCTCTGGTGGTCTGAAAACCAACAAAAAATAGATTTGGCGTATTGACTGCTTCAAACAAGAATTGAACTACTTTTATTTTCTGTCGTGGTCCTACGATAGAGCGTTTGTCGCGGAGATTCATCAAAGGCCTCACGGTATTTGCAGGCAAATCGACCGAACTCGTGAAAACCACATGCCATAGCTGCATCGGTCACCCTTAACGAATCAGGGGAACCTTGTTTGAGAATTTCATAGGCTCGGCTGAGTCGTCTCTGCATAAGAAATTTGAATGGGCTTTTTCCCATAAGCTTCTGAAAAGCCAGTTCAAGCGTTCGCCTACTCACATTCAGCCTGACGCACAGATCTGAAATTGTTGGAGGGCATCCAGGACTATTATCGGCATGCATAAGTGCTGATTCAACAAGTGACTTTGCTGCAGGCTCATTGAATGCAATCGAATCACCATCTTCGAAAAGAGTTCTCACAGCAGTAATAAGTTCATTTTCCAATGCTTGTGCTGATAGATGTGATTTTTGAGAAGCACTTTGGAGAACTACTTTACTCAAACGCTCTCCCCATATTCTCAGTTGTTGAGCATCAACTCGCAGGAAACGCTGTTCTGTTTTTTTGAGAACATCATTGATCTTTAGAGTTGGACCGAGTCGGTCACCCCCCCAATTTTCTTCACATAAGTCACGATCAACAATGACCGCAACATGCCGATGGCCCTGATGGCAGGTGAGATGAATCGTCTGACCTGAACGACAGATGGGAATGATATCGTGACTGAGTGATCGACCCCACCAATTTGAATTTGGGTCGATGAGTGGAATGCAAACAGCAATTTTGTTGCCCCTCAAGACACCAAGATTATGGGCTGTGCCACCCACAGACTCGATATACGCCGCTGATCGATTGGTTCCCGCAAATGTGACATCTCGGCTAAATTCGTCTCTTTTGAGTTGCGTTGTTTCATAATCATAGAGAAGCTCAAATACTTTGTTGTCTTCTTCAGGATCAATGGCTCGAACGCGTCCAGAAAGCAGTGGGGAAGCATGAACCTGTGAACGTGGTTTTGTATCAAGTCGGCGGCAAGTACTCATCATCGTCTGGTTCAAGGAAGCATCCACAATAAGGGGACCCCCCCTTTTAGGTGGATCCCAACTCTTTGGTTTCTTTTGGAAGTTTTCTCGGTCTTGAGGGAGAAGATGGTTGAATCTTTATATCAACTCCATTAAACATCGTACCTTACGATTGCGCTTTCTGCATAGAAAACGCCATATTTTCTGCGATGGTACTACTCATCAAAGAAAAGTCTCTGAGAAATCCAAACCCCTTGTAGAAAAGGTTGTTCTTACAAAGATGAATTTCATCATCATCAGGCTCGCGCAGTCATTGTCATTGAACTCTGCTTTGTTTTCATACTGTCGTTTCCTTCTCTTCGCTTTGTTCGGATCCCTCACCACAACAGTCTTCGTTGGTGCAGAACCCTCACATTCATCCAGCAGCGGCATGTCCGTGAGCGCTGCTGATCGATCTGTTCTTCCGATGCCCAACACGGTTCACCCTGAGCATGTTGTGTATGATGCCAAAAGTCCCGATGCCGTATTTCCAAATATCCCACAAGTTCGTCCGCCAGAAGGAGCACCCAATGTTCTCATTGTGCTGCTTGATGATGTTGGTTTTGGTGCTTCAAGCGCATTTGGTGGTCCATGCCAAACGCCAACACTTGAACGACTCGCTGCAGGTGGTTTGAAATACAACCGTTTTCACACAACAGCCTTATGTTCACCAACCCGACAGGCGCTCTTGACTGGACGCAACCATCATTCCGCAGGAATGGCTGCGATTACAGAATTGGCAACCGGGGCACCTGGGTATTCATCGGTGCTGCCAAATTCAATGGCACCACTTGCAATGACGATGAAACTCAATGGCTACTGCACAGCCCAATTTGGAAAATGCCATGAAGTTCCCGTATGGCAAGCCAGTCCGGTTGGTCCGTTCGACGCATGGCCAACGGGAGGGGGCGGCTTTGAATACTTCTATGGTTTTATTGGCGGTGAGGCAAATCAGTGGTATCCAACGTTGTATGAAGGCACCACACCTGTTGAAAATAAGAAAACACCAGAAGAGGGCTATCACTTCATGGAGGATATGGCCTCGAAGGCCATTAAATGGATCGGTCAACAAAAGTCTCTCGCTCCAGACAAGCCGTTCTTTATGTATTTTGCACCTGGTGCAGCACATGCACCTCACCATGTGCCAAAGGAATGGGCCGACAAATATGCTGGTCAATTTGATGACGGATATGATGCTATCCGTGAAAGAATCTTTGCCCAACAAAAGCAACTGGGTGTCATACCATCAAATGCTGTCCTGACAGCAGAAAATGCTGAAGTTCCCCGCTGGAAGGATATGCCCAAAAATTTCAAGCCTGTTTTATCTCGTGAAATGGAGGTCTATGCAGGCTTCGTTGAGTACACCGATCATCATATTGGTCGTATTGTCGATTCGCTTGAAAAACTTCAGATTCTCGATAACACGTTGATTTATTACATCGTTGGGGACAACGGTGCTTCAGCCGAGGGTGGGCTCAACGGATGCTTCAACGAAATGAGTTACTTCAATGGTATTCAGGAGCTCGAGACTGAAGAATATTTGATAGAAAAGGCTGATCAACTTGGGGGGCCAAATTCGTATAACCACTACGCTGTTGGGTGGGCCTGTGCCATGAACACTCCCTATCAGTGGACGAAGCAGGTTGCATCCCACTGGGGTGGGACTCGAAATGGAACCGTTGTGCATTGGCCAAAAGGCATCAAGTCAAAGGGAGAAATACGATCACAGTTCTGTCACGTGATCGATGTTGCTCCAACCGTACTTGATGCTGCTGGTCTTCCTCGGCCCCGTTTTGTGAACGGTGTAGAACAGGATCCGATTGAGGGTGTCAGTATGCAATACACTTTTGATGATCCAAAAGCAAAAGAACAGCACAGCACACAATACTTTGAGATACTTTGTAACCGTGGTATTTACCACGAAGGCTGGACAGCTGTCACGAAGCATCGAACCCCATGGGCCCCGCCGACGGAGAAACTTCCAGCCTTCGACGATGATGTGTGGGAATTATACGCTGATACCGACTGGACGCAGTCGGAGAATCTAGCTGAAAAAATGCCAGAAAAGCTTCATGATCTGCAAAGACTTTTCTTAATAGAGGCTGCCCGACATAAGGTGTTGCCTCTTGATGACCGTGTTTTTGAAAAGTTAAATCCAGATACGGCAGGACGACCGGTGTTGGTAAAAGGCACCACACAAGTTCTCTTTCCCGGAATGGGACGGCTCCTTGAGAACTGTGTATTGAGTATCAAAAACAAGTCTCATTCCGTCACTGCTGGAATCGCTGTTCCTGAAGATGGTGCATCGGGTGTCATAATTTGTCAGGGTGCGAATATTGGTGGCTGGTCGCTGTATGCTCACGAAGGCAAACTGAAGTATTGCTACAACTATGGTGGATTTGGAAACACCTTTGTTGAATCAAAAGAGAAACTTGCACCGGGCGAGCATCAGGTTCGAATGGAATTTGCCTACGAAGGTGAAGGCCTTGGAAAAGGTGGAACAGTACGTCTCTATGTAGATGGCAACGAGGTAGGTCAGGGCAAGGTGGCAGCGACTCTTTCAAACATCTTTTCGGCTGACGACGGTCTCGATGTTGGAGAAGATTCAGGTGCACCGGTTTCACCTGATTACGGTCCAGTAGGAAATCATTTCAATGGTGGCATTAAGGGCGTCCAACTTTCCATCGCAGAAAGTGATGGTGAGGGACAGGTTGTGAAACCAGAGAATGCTATTCGTGCCATGTTTGGCAGACAATAAATATCGTTCGTTCGTAAAGGAGTTTTTGCGAGAATGCGTGTAGTTTTTTTGTGCCTGTGTGTTATCTGCTTCTCTGTTGCGCAGGCGGACGATTCGTTGCCTTCATGGGCCAATGGTTCGAGCAAGCAAGCAATTCTTGACTTCGTGGCTAGCGTGAGTGCTCCGAATGGAAAAGATTTTGTTCCGGAAAAGGATCGCCTCGCTGTTTTTGACAATGACGGTACGCTCTGGCCAGAGTGTCCCATGCCTTTTCAGATTGCGTTCGTCATTGATGAAATAAAGCGGCTTGTTGAGGCCCAGCCTGATCTATCGAAGGATCCGATGGTTCGGGCTGCTGTTGAAGGCGACTTTAAGACTCTGTTCGCCGGTGAGAAACACGATGGCTTTATGAAAATTATGGCGATGACGCACGCTGATATGACGAGTGATGAGTTTGCAGGGCGTGTCAAGAACTGGTTTCAATCTGCAAAGTATCCGCCACTTGGTGTGTCGTATGCAAAGGCAACGTATCAACCAATGCAAGAGGTCATCGAACTTCTTCGATCAAATGGTTTTAAGGTTGCTATTGTATCCGGTGGTGGTGTCGACTTTATGAGACAGTTTTCTGAGGCCGTATACGGTATTGAGCCCGAATGGGTGCTTGGCTCAAGTGCTGATGTTATCTTTGAAGTTCAGGATGGGAAGCCTGTGTTCTTGAAGCAGGCATCTGGTCTGTACGTGAATGACAAAGTTGGAAAGACTGTTCGAATCTATAATCAACTAGGCAAACGACCAATTGCCTGTTTTGGGAACTCTGATGGTGACCAATCGATGCTGGAATACACAACCGTCGACAACCCATACAGAAGTCTTGGTGTGATTATTCACCACACAGATGAACAGCGTGAGTGTGAGTATGATTCGAAGCCACCACTCAGCGGCAAACTGGTTACTGCGCTTGAAGAGGCTCCAAAACGTGGGTGGTTCGTGGTTGATATGAAACGTGATTGGAAGACAGTATTTAATCTAGATCCTTAGAGTGGTATACGATTTACAAAAAAATGAGACAAATAGGTAGAGTGCTATGAGAACATTAATAATCGCTAGTCTGGTTTTCGGAATGTGTTTCCCAGCAACGAGTTTTGCCCGTCCAGGCGGCGGACGTCCTGGTGGCGGTGCACGACCTTCAGCAGGTGGAGCACGACCAAGCCCAAGTCGTCCATCACCAAGTCGTCCGACGCCAAGTCGTCCGACGCCAAGTCGTCCGACGCCATCAGCCAAACCTGCGGTTGGCTCACGGCCATCACCCAGCGGTGATGTCCGCAAGAATCTTCCATCGAAGCCATCAGGGAATCTTTCTGGAAATGCGGCGAGCAAAGCAGGTGGACTCTCCGGAAAAGCAGCTGGCACTGGTGCAAATCGTGCAGGCACAGGAACGAGACCGACGCAGGGACAGGTGCAGGACTTTCTCAAGGCATCGGGAGGCGGGGTTTCTCAAGCAAGTGGTGCAGCAAAGTCACGCATTGATGCTGCAAAGACAACTTCGGGGTCAGCCGTTTCGGAATTCCTGAATAAGAAGGATGCCGGCGCAGCTGCAGCAACCTCACCAAAGAACATTGCTGACGCTCGTGCGGACGCCATTTCAAATCGAACGGATACACGATCAGATGTTCGAGGGAGTCGAGGTGATAACCGTAACTTTGCATCAGAGAATCGTCAGGGTCGGCTTTCAGACCGAGGTGATCGACAGTCTGTACGTGTTGAGAACCGTGGTGATGTTCGAACTGATCTAGCGTCTGGTCGTTCAGATCGCCGCACCACGCGTCAGCAGAATCTTGGTGCTCAGGCGGACTCTATCCGTTCTCAGATGAATGCAGCCTATAACAATGAACTCCACGACGATTTCTGGTCAGGTCTTCAAACTGGTCACTATTATTTTGACAAGAATCCTATTTTTTGGAGTTGGGTTGGATTCAATACCGTATCGGCAATCATGCCGTGGAATTGGGGTGAAGGTCAGTACTACGACTATGGATCTGGAGGCAGTAGTTATTACGACGGAACAACTGTCATGGCAGGTGGTGAGGCAATTCCTGTCAACGAGTATGCTCAACAGGCAGAAGACATTGCGCTCGGAGTTCCTGATACTGATACTGAGTCATCAGATACTGCCGATGAAAATTGGCTCCCGCTTGGCGTCTTTGCAATCGCTCAGGAGGGGAAAAAATCGGCAACCCCCACAATGTTTATGCAACTAGCCATTCGAAATGATGGGGTGGTTGCAGGGACCTATCAGAATAAAGCATCCGGCGAGACTGCTGCGTTGGAGGGAATGGTCGACCAGGATTCCCAACGCGCTGCCTGGACATTCTCCGGAAAGAGTTCCCCAATCATTGAAACTGGTATGCAGAATCTGACGATGAATGAAACTCAGATTCTCGTACACTTCGATGGGGGTCGCACCGAGACCTATTTGATGGTGCGTGTTGAGAACCCTGAAGCAAAGAGCGGATCATAACGACTGCCTTAGCATGATTCAAAGACTTGTTGAATGATTACTGCGTATTTGTAGAGCAGACATCACCACATCCCTCATCCTTTTCCTCATCAAGCATCCCGAGGGCTGCTCGGGCAGTGGCTGCCGTCACGCCGCTATTAACGGCGGAAGTGATTGCAATCAGGGCATTGAGTTCGTTGTCGGTAAACCCAATACTGCGGGCCTTTTCAATCCGGTTTCGAGTGCAACTCTGGCAGCCACGAGTCATTGTCACAGCCAGACCGATTAAGTGCTTCTCTCGTTCACTCAGTAATTCCGTGTTATGTGTTTGCTTGATATGATCTACTATTAATGTGTCGTCGTAAGCCATGGATTGTTCCTTTCAGCCCAAAACATTCTGGGTTTTCTGTGAAATAGTTTCTTCAACATACGCGAGGCGGGTTTTGATGCAACGACCTCGCATGCCGCCCAGAATATTTACGTACGATATCTCATTAGCCACATTGCAAAGCGGTCTAGGGTTGCAAAACGGTCTAGGATCTCTCGTAGAACTCGTTAGTTCATGATTGGCCGCATAGAGTTTATGCTTCCAGTTAAACACTGCGCTTTCTACCAAAAACATAACAAGTAGAAGCAAGCGTTATGCTCAAAAAATGAAAAACTACATTGCTGTCTCGTGTCTCGTTAGCCTCATCGGATGCAATCTTCTCAGATCCGATGAGACAACAACTCAACCGACCCACGCTTCGATTGATTGTTGTCGTGCAGAGATGTACCCACAAATTGACTTGGTGTTGCAAACTCACGGGATGAAATTGCTTGGCTCCGGAATTGATCACACTATCTGGCTGAAGTTCTCGTACAAGGCCACCGATCCCGAATAAATATTCCAAACTGAGGTCATGGACGTTTCCCATTTCCATCATGGCTTCACGTTTGATCGAACCACAGATGCTCCATGGTGGACTGTTGAGGGACGCAGCCTTTCAGGTGGACATATTGCACTCCCCAATGCCAAATTCATGGTTGTTGGGATTGATGTTACTGACACAAAATCAGTCGTGTACATAAAGTGGAACGAGACATAAAAGAAGTTTCGTAACGCAATACAAGGTATTGCTTCTTCCATGCATACGTCATTGGTTCTAGCCAAGACTGACGTTTTATTGGTGCCTTGAGGACCCGCAAACCGACTGAAAAGCCAAAGTATTTCTCATAGGCGGAACACACGTTCAGAACGCAACCATAACTTCCTACTGTTGAGTTTCCTTATGGAGAAAGAACAGGCTTTTTTAGAGAATTCGAGACAGGGGTTTGTGTAGCTCGTGCAACAAGAAAATCAACTAATGCCTGACATTGGAAATAGCCTTCCCAGAATGAGTGGCCCTGATCACTTGCAATGATCAACTCCACAAGAGCACCTTTTCCAAATGATTCATATCGCTTCTTCAGTTCTGCTGAATTCGTTTCCAACGGAACAACCTTATCGGCATCACCATGAATAATGCAGAAAGGAATATCTGCCTTGGCAAGAACATCTGTTTTTTCAATGGGACAGAGAACAGCCGCCTGCGCCTCAAGCTCTTCATTAAGAAGACCATACGCCGCTGCTGCCTTGTCAACACCAGGATATGTTCGCCAGTCGAATACTGGGTAGATCCCTCCAACCCCAGCAGTCCATTCAGGATGCGCAATGGCCCACGCACTCGCCCAAAGACCACCCCGACTTCGTCCAAAGACTGCTGGTTTTTCTGAGTATCCTCTTCGAACCATCTCCTTGTGCAGTGCCTCTGCGGCCCTCACTGCTTCAGGACTACCGTATGACTCACCAGTATCAATACCAGCTATGGCGATACCTGATGAAACAAGTTGTCGATGCATCCACAGTTCAGCCCTATCCGGATATGCTGGCAACGTCGGGGAATAAAGCACCCAAGGCTTGTTGGCATTTGTCTGTATCTCTTCTGGGATAAAAAGGAAGGCTTGCCACCCATCTACTTCGAAAACCTCACCTGGTAAAATGAGGTTTTTCGAAGGGACTTCCCGTGGGCTTTCAACCGCTTCTACTCTCCAGTGCACGACAAGGAGAAGCCCCAGCATGAGTCCAACATGTTTCATTGGTATACCTTCATAACTCTTCTCTATTTTTATTTATAATTATATCTTTTTCTGAGTGGTCACTGAGTATTCAAAGCACATGTGATCATTCGCAACCCATGTATGCACAACGGAATGAACACTCCTCAGCTTCCAATTGACCATATTCAGCTTCTTCTTGACTCTTTTTCTCACTTGCTTGACCGAGACCTTATATCTCGTGCTGGATCTCCTCAAGACCAGGCTGAAAAGCTTTTTGATGCGGCATTTGTAGTCATCTCTCATGATGCCTCCCCCGACCCTCTACTAACGTTTGGGAATCACACTGCCCTACAGTTATGGGAAATGCAATGGAATGTGTTTATTAAGACACCGTCACGCATGACTGCTGAACCCATGCACCAGGAAGAACGATCACAACTCCTATCCCGCACTCGAAAATATGGTTTTGTAGATGATTATTCAGGAATCCGAATTTCAAATACTGGAAAACGGTTTTTTATTGAACAGGCCATTGTATGGAATCTCACAGATTCAAATGGAGTCTTTTGTGGCCAAGCCGCTACGTTTGATCGATGGAGCGAACTGTAATTTTTCTACTCTAGGGCAACTACAGCCTTGATGACACCACTTGTTGGCTCAAGGAGAGATGGAAAAACCTTGTCCGTTTCTTCAAAGGGAATGTGGTGCGTGATCCATGGCTGTGTGTTGATACTTCCTTCTTCAATCAGTTTGATTATTCGGCTAAAATCGCTTGAAAGAGCATTTCGACTTGCCAGTAACGATATTTCACGACGATGCATGATGGGCGCATGCGGGAACATAACATCTGCCTGCGTGATCCCAACATAGACCAATCTCCCACCAAAGCTACAGAACTTCATTGCATTGGCCATACTGATATTGCTTCCAGTTGCATCAATGACAACGTCACACATTTGATTGTTTGTAAGAGAAGCTATTTTTTTCTCATCATGCTCCACGCCTTCTGCAATCACCGTATCCATAATCCCCATTTTCTCTTGAACAAATGTGAGCCTTTCTGCAGCCATATCCATCACAATGACCCGGGCACCTGAAAGTTTTGCAAATTCAAGGGCCGACAACCCGATAGGACCAGCACCGATAATCAGGACATTTTCTCCCTTCGTGAGCCTACTTCGATCAACGGCATGGCAACCGATCGCAAGTGTTTCAACAAGTGCATTCTGTTCATGCGTGAGGTTCGGGGAAAGATGGAGTTTACGTGCCGGGACGATGAAAAGCGGCCTGAGTCCTCCATCACAATGAACACCAAGTGTCTGATGATGCTCACAACAATTCGTGAGTCCACGCCGACAGGAGTAGCACTTTTGACAGTTGATATATGGCTCAACGCAGCAACGATCGCCTTTTTTCACATTCTCGACGTTTCTTCCTACAGACACCACCTCGACCCCTAGTTCATGACCAGGAATCCGCGGATAACTAAAAAAGGGCATTTTTCCAAGATAGCCGCCATAGTCAGTACCACAGATGCCGACCGCGTGCACGCGTACAAGCGCATCATCAGCATCTGGCACCTGTGGTTCTGGAATCTCTTGAAATACAAAGTGTTTTGGTTTTGCTAACAACAACGCTTGCATGAGCTTCATTCAGGCGAGGACCTGTCCTTTTACAATCCATAAAAATGTTTCGCAGTACGACCCCAAATACGCTGCTGTTCATCCTGCGAGAGTGATTTGAGAAAATCCTCAATGACTCCAACGACATCAGCATATTCCCCTGCCAACAAACAAACAGGCCAATCACTGCCAAACATGAGTCTTTCAGAACCAAACGCCTTGAGAGCTGTATCTAAATAGGGTTCGAGGTCTTTATATGACCATGTCTGCCAGTCTGCTTCCGTCACGAGACCCGAAAGCTTGCAGTAAACATTATCATATCGAGCAAGAGACATTAGATCACTCGACCATTGTTTGATTTCACTCTTCTTGATGCGTGGCTTGGCAAGGTGATCAAGCACAAATAACTGATCTGGCATACGTTCAACAAGTTGTGCCGCTACAACTAATTGTGGTGGATAGAGTAACAGGTCATATGTGAGACCCCAATTGTGTAAGTGCTTCAAGCCACTTACAAAAGCTTCACCGAGAAGAAACTGTGGATCAGGCTCATCTTGCACAACATGTCGAACACCAACAAACTTTTTATTTTGTGAAAGTACTGAAAGATCATTCATCACATGTTCACTTCGAAGATCTACCCATCCAACAACACCTTTTATGAAGTCTGTTTTTTCAGCCAAACCGAGGAGCCAGTGGCTTTCTCTTAATGATTGTCTTGCCTGTACCGCAACGGATCCTGAAATTCCACACGTTGTTGCAGTCTCTTTCAAATCTGATGGCAAATAATTCTTTGCCAATCGTTCCATTCCATTTCCAATCCATGGATATTCCGACGGAGAGTAGTTCCAGAAGTGCTGATGTGAGTCTATTCGCACATGCTTTGATTCGATTGTCATAGGCCTAGATCCACGTTGCTTCTTTGTTTGGAAATGTCAAAATCGTTATTTTGTCTGTTACTTTACCTGAAGGGGACTGCGTGTTTACACAATCGTCTCTTTCACACAGAACGTTTGTAGAAATCACCAGACACTCAGTACGCTACAAAGTTACACTAGTTGTTTTCAGGAAGACCCTCCATGTGACCGATATTCTTTACTGGCTCAAAAATCTCTTGTACATCACGCAAAAGCACTTTATCAATCGGTTCTGCTGCCCAATCTGCCCAGGCCCGAACATTCGATGGATTGGCACTTCCTGCGATAGTCGTCGCAATATCTGGATTTGCTATTGCGAATTGAAGTGCCAGTTTTGCAATTGAACTGCCTCGTGTCTGACACAACTCAGCGGCTCGACGGGCTGCCTTTTTTACTTCTTCTGGTTCTTTGAGCCATGCCGGCAGTGGTGCATCCGTAAGCAAACGGGCGCTGAACGGACCTGCATTCATGATTCCGATGCCTTTGGCCTTTAAAGATGGAATCGTTTCGTCAGCAAAGCGAGTATTTTGAAGCGTATATTGATTGTAATTGAGTACACAGTCGACTTCGGCCTGATCACAGATAAACGGAAATATTTTTTGCGGATATCCACTAAAGCCAATGCAGCGGACCTTTCCAGACTTCTGAATCGTTCGCAATGCTGGCAGTGTTTCATCAACAATTTGTTGCATAGGTACAAACTCAATATCATGACAAAGGATGATATCCAGATGGTCTGTACCAAGTCGATGTAACGACACGTCCACACTTTCCGCGACTCGTCTTGCAGAAAAATCAAAGTGCTCGAGCGTATACCTTCCAAGTTTTGAGCAAAGAAGATAGCGTTCACGAGGGATGTTCTTGAGGACTATTCCAAGCAAAACTTCACTCATGCCCCGGCCATAAAATGGACTGGTATCAATGAGATTCATTCCGCAATCAAGGGCGGCTTGCACACTTCCAACAGCTTCTTCAAATGTAATCGAACGAAATTCTTGCCCCAACGACGAGGCACCAAAGGCTAAAACAGGAAGCTCGAGGCCTGTGTTTCCAAGAATACGTGTCTTCATGTAAGACAATCCTTCACGTGGGAATGTGTGATTAATCTCGACTCTGCCGCACAACGAAACAGCACACTAAAACGTTCTACATCCAACAGAAAGTAAGAGATTCGCCCAGGGTTCCGTATCGGCTGTCTGAATAGTAAGCACATGATCATCTGATGCTACCGCCTCATAAAAATCCCACTTAACGATGGATTGAAGTTCACACGCAGACGAAGCTTCTTCCAAAATACGTCGATATACATCCCATACGGGAGGATCTCCGGGAGTCGCTTCTGCATAAGAATCTGCACGATCCACACCCATTGTATTCACGGCATCAATTTGTACTGCACCAAGGACCGCCTCAAGAACCTGAGCGACCGTTGGTACTCCGGGCATAAGTTGCAGAGAGATAAGTTTTGCTCGTGAACCTCTTTTATTTGCTGCCGGATAGTTTCCATCAGCAATGAGGACTGTCGAATGATGACCAGCCTGTGCAAGAACTTGGAGTATGTCAGGATGCAAGAGTGGTCCATTGAGCATAAAGTCACCTCTATTGGATGTACTTTCGAAAGCTATCCATTGTTTGATTGGCAGCATCGTTTGATGTTGGCAATGGAAAAACCTCTGCAGAAAGGAAACCTTTGAAACCTACAGTTTGTAGAGCTGACACAATCGGCTGTGGGTCAGTATGACCCATTCCAACGGCACAACGATTTGAATCTGCCCAATGAACATGCCCAATGTGTGTGCTTACTGAAACCAATGCTGCTGCAATATCCTCTTCTTCTATATTCATATGAAAGAGATCACAAAGAAGTCTTACATGATTGAGTTTTTGCGACTCCAAAAAAGTCGCTGCTTGTTTTTGCGTATTAAAGAGGTCTGTTTCATAACGGTTAAGCGGCTCATACAGCAGCACCTGTCCATGACTGGCAGCACGGTCACCAAGTTTTCCAAGTGCGTCAGAAAGCATGGACAGAGCCATATCGTGTGTTTCTAACTGGCTACTTCGGCCCTGCATGGAGCCGATGATTGCCGAAGCACCACATTCACCAGCCACATCGATAATATCGGAAATGAATTGGCATGCTTTCTCGCGATTCGTTCGATCAGGATCACATAGGTGTAAGCCTTGCTTGACCCATCCTGCTCCAGTCCCAACAGCAGCGACTGCTAAATTCAGTGGTGATAAACAAGCCATGAGCTCCGACACTCGTATTTCTTGTGCTGATCCAGGAAATATTTCCACAGCATCAAAACCCATTTCTGAAGCCGTTTTGCAATACGCAAAAAGATCTGCATTCCCTTCATTTGCATGAAATACAAATGGCCCCTTCCGTGCTTCAGGTACCAAACTGATCGTAATGGCTGATTTCATCATGAAAGAAAAAGCGGTTTCATATGCCGCTCATAAAGATTCTCTGTGACTTGTTTTCCTACAATTTCACGATTTTTTTTCAAAAGATCTGTGTATCGCGTCCCTTGTTGTGCTGCGATTTTGAAAGAAATATGCAACAACTGCCGAAGACTTGGATTAAATAACGGATGATCAGGAACATGGCGTATCGCAGCAGCGTATTCTGAACCACTCCATCCACCGACCACTTCTTTTGAAGGAAGCTTTGCTTGATCAATATCGATTACAGATGCATACGGTGCACTTAATTCATCAACGTGATCGAGGGCATACGCATAGATTTCTTGAGCCAGACTCAAACCATCTCCCCCAGCCTCAGCTAAGCCAATCATTTCTTCAAGCCATGTTGTTCCGGCTGTCTTCAGGTGCACTCCAGCACCTGTCGCACCTAAGATACGCCGAATGATTGGGTAAAGGGAGAACTTGTCACTTCCCGAGTGGACGGACAGTTTCAAAGACGCAGGCAAACCGTAATGCTTTGATGCAAAATTACACACAGCTACATCGTCAGAGAATTCTTGCTCAAACTGCGTGAGGTCACCAACATAATCCACACCTTTGTTGAATCGCCCGGTAAACTTAGGTGCAATCGTCTGAAGCGGTATCTTCTCTTCTGCCAACAGTGCGAGGATGACCAAAAGTTGCGGGGGAGTTTGTGGTTCCTCCGTTTCATCCATACTTACTTCGATGACAACATCCTCCCCACGATTACTTTGAATGTGTCGATAGATCGTTCCAGCCTTCTGACACGCAAGGAGATAGTTACCAGCTATTTTCGCAAGACTTTCCTCAGAAAGCCTGATTACTTTTGTAATTCCCGGCACAGAAAGCGGTTTTGCTAACTCCGGGTGACGTTTCACAAAGTCGTGAACGTCTTCGCTGCTTGCTGGCTTTCCAATACTGTCGGCAACATCGATCGTAAAAAAATCACTTGATTCAAGAAACGGCCCAACGGTTTCAAGGTTGATATGATCTGCATCAACAAACCAAGGATGCTGCCAGTTTCGCGCTGTGACTGCATTCTGCGCAGCCTCTCGTACGGTCGATGGCTCGCTACCGATAAAGGAGTGTTCTCTGTTTGATTTATTCCAAACAGGAGCTACCAACACCCCATCTGCTGCTAATTGCTCAAACGCTTCTAACTGGGCCTCTGCTTCATGAGCAAAACGATCACCGACACCAAAGGAAAATCGAGGAAGTTCTTTCATAGAAGTAGCCTATCGTTCGAGTTTGAAGATCCAATGCTGATTTTTGACCAAAGGATGTCTATTCTTGACTTCATGTCATCCCCACGCACTTCGCTTCAAAAACGAAAAAACACTTTACCAGCCTTCGTTTCTCGTCAGGTCGTTGCATCAAGGCGGTACTTTCTTGACCTCCAACCCCAGACACTCTTACCACTTACCGTGGTTTGTGGTGGAGAAGAACTAGTTCGCAGTGACTATCTCATACAACGTGATCGGTTTCCGTACTACTGCATTGAGTTCGTCGCTTCGGGCCAAGGAACTGCCGTACTCAACAAAAAAACGGTGATGCTTCAGCCAGGATCTATTTTTTCATATGGTCCTGACCTCCCTCATACCATTCGAACGAACAAAAAGAAACGACTGAGAAAATATTATATTGATTTTGTTGGTAGTGACGCTCTTCAATCCTTGTCCCAATCCCATTTGAAGCCAGGAAGTCATCTCACGGTGTCTTCACCAGATGAGGTCCGCACCATTTTTGAATTGATGCAGCAGTGTGGACTACGTTCTTCAACACATAGTCAAACTCTCTGTTCGCAGCTTCTGAGGGTTCTTCTCACAAAAATTCTAGAGGGCGCATTCCCTCCCGAGTCTATTGATCTGATC
>JBDOMS010000556.1:0-5206 GCA_039831735.1 Pirellulales bacterium | reverse complement strand
AGCCCGAACAGAGTCTTATCATTGAAGCACTGAGGTATGAATCCCTAGAAATGCCTCCCGCTGGTAAGCTACCAGACGAGATTCTTCATAACTTTGAGGAATGGATTCGCCATGGAGCGTTTGACCCCCGGGTAAGTGATACTCCAGCAGCAACGCACGATATCGATATCGAGGCAGGGAGAGAGTTCTGGTCCTTCCAACCAATTCTCCCATACGAGCCTCCAGCAGTTGAACAGTCTCAATGGCCTGCGACGGCGATCGATTATTTCATTTTGGCACGCCTTGAATCAGATGGGCTGAAGCCAGTCGTAGATGCATCCCCTGAGGTATGGCTAAGACGAGTGTTCTTCGACCTTATCGGTTTACCACCCAGTCATGAGGACATTCTGGAATTTCTCAAGAATCCGTCCCGGCAGGCTCGGGAAAAAGTGGTCGATTCATTGTTGTCGTCACCACATTTTGGTGAACGCTGGGCGCGACACTGGTTGGACGTTGCACGGTTTGCCGAGTCAAGCGGTGGTGGACGTTCCATGGTCTTCAATGAGGCGTGGAGATATCGAGATTACTGTATATCGTCCTTCAACACAGATAAGAGAATCGATACTTTTGTTCTCGAACAAATTGCAGGAGATCTGCTCCCACATAAAAATGAGCAAGCAAAAGAGGATCATCTGGTTGCAACTGGATACCTCATGTTGGGAGCTCATAATTATGAAGAGCAGGACAAAAAGCTCCTCGAGATGGATGTGGTCGATGAGCAAATTGACTCACTCGGAAAAGGACTGCTTGGACTGACGCTTGGTTGTGTTCGATGTCACGATCATAAGTTTGATCCAATACCAACGCGTGACTACTACGCTTTAGCGGGTATCTTTCGTAGCACTGATACCCTTGTTCACAATAATGTCTCACGGTGGACAGAAAGGTCTCTTCCACTCAGTGAGGATATATCGCAATCGCTCCGTCTGCATGAAGACCGAGTGGCCAATGTAGAATCCCAGCTGGCACTGGCCAAAGGACGATTGCGAACGCTTGATCCGTCGAACCATGCTGATCGTAATCCGATTCGAGTGGAGGAACTTCCAGGAATTGTTCTTGATGATACAGATTGCCAACTTGTCGGTGAATGGAATCACTCCGTGTTTACCAAAACATATATCGGCGGTGGTTATCTCACGGATAAAAATGAGAACAAAGGGCTGAAAACGGCAACGTTTGTTCCAACATTTCCTATGCGAGGAGAATATGAAGTCAGACTGGCATATACGCCAGGGGACAATCGCGCAACGAACGTACCAATTTCGATGCTCACGCTAGACGGTGAGGTTGAGCGCGTTGTCAACATGAGAAAGACACCCTCAATTGACGGACGATTTATTTCACTCGGAACGCATCGATTTGATGAGTCAAATCAATGGTTCGTGCTCATTTCAAATGCCGGTACGACCGGGTACGTGATTGTTGACGGCGTTCAATTTCTTGCCGTGTCCAATCGGCCTCAAAAATCCTCAATAACGCAAGCAGCAAACGTGCGATCAGAGGATGCAATATCTGATGCAAAAAAAGATGTTACCGCGCTTGAGAAAAAACTTCGCGTTTTGAAAAAGTCTGCTCCCACAATTCCAAAAGCTATGGCGGTTTGTGAGGCGGAGGCAATCCAAGATTGTCACATATGTATCCGTGGAGATGTCCACAACCAGGGAGCAGTCGTCCCGAGAGGATTTCTCCAAGTCGTTGCGACAGTTGATCCTCCAGTTATTCCGAAAACCGCAAGTGGACGTCTTGAACTTGCTCAATGGATTACTGGCAAGCAGCACCCGCTGACCACACGTGTGTACGTCAACCGTATATGGCAGCGATTATTTGGTCAGGGCATTGTACGGACAGTTGATAACTTTGGAGTAAGGGGTGAAATGCCGACGCACCCAAAGTTACTTGATTTTCTAGCACATCGATTCGTGAAAGACGGGTGGTCAACAAAGTCATTGATCAAAGATCTTGTTTTATCACGTACCTATGGTCTGTCTTCGCAGGGTGATGCCGTAGCAACAATACACGATCCTGATAATACATTTTTATGGAGGATGAATGTTCGGCGTTTGGACGCTGAATCTATGCGAGATGCAATGCTCGTGATCAGTGGTGAAATTGATCTTACTGTCGGCGGCCCATGTATTCATGGTTCAGGTGCAGAAAACAAGGGGTCGCCGAAGCCAACGGAATATACGTTTCAGTTTCGAGATGTCCGTCGAAGCATTTACACACCAGCGTTTCGTAATCGGCGTCTGGAATTATTTGAAATTTTTGATGGAGCTGACCCGAATCAAGTGCTTGGTCAGCGAAATGTCAGCACGGTATCAACGCAGGCGCTCTTAATGCTCAATAGCCCATTTGTGATGAACCGTGCGCACTCGGCAGCTGAAAACCTGCTCAAAAAACAGGGGTTGTCTCGAAAAGAACGGCTACGTCATGTATGTCTGTCAACACTTGGCCGTGTACCGCATAAGAACGAGTGGGGGCACCTCAAAGAAGTCGTCTCAGGTATGTCGGCTGAGGAGTACTCGGAGCCAGAACTGTGGGCAATAATTTACCAGGCGTTTTTCTCCAGTATTGACTTTCGCTATTTGGAATGAGAGTGATATGTTTTCTCCTGATGCTTATTCACGCCGGTCGTTTTTGCGATCATCTGGATGTGGCTTTGGCGCGCTGGCCGCGTCAAGCCTAGCTGCCTCAGATAGATCATCGCATCATGCGTTTCACCATGCCCCAACGGCAAAACGTGTGATTTTTCTATTTATGGCTGGCGGCGTGAGTCAGGTCGATAGCTTTGACTACAAGCCCACACTTGATCTGTTCGATGGCAAAGAACATGACTTTGCAGACGCACGGAGTATTGCAAAAACAGGCAAGGGTATTTCAGCCCGGGTTATGAAATCTCTCTGGCCATTCAGCCAGAAAGGTGACTGTGGAAAATGGACCAGTGATCTGTTTCCTGAAATATCACGACATGTTGATGACCTGTGTTTTCTCCATGGCATGCACACAGAGGGTGTTGCCCATGGCCCAGCTACATTGTTTCTTCATACTGGTACTACAACACAGATTCGGCCGTCGATGGGTTCGTGGATAAGTTACGGCCTTGGGACGCTCAACGAGAATCTTCCAACGTTTGTGACGTTATCACCGTCGTCAGGGAATGGAGGACCGAGAAATTATGGGAGTAGCTTCCTGCCTGCTGTTCATCAGGGAACGGCGATTGGTCGGGCTGGATTAGCAACACGTGATGCAACGATTCGTTTTATTGAAAATACAGATAGAAACAGAAAGGAGCAACATGCACAACTGGAGCTCATCCAATCGTTGAACCGAGACCAAATTGATTTCCGCCAGCAGAATGGCATGGCCGTTCCGAGTGATTTTGAGGCTATTCTTGAATCCTATGAAATGGCATGGCGTATGCAGCATTTCGCCCCTGACGTGATTGATATCAGTTCAGAGTCATCTGAGACAAAAGCTATGTACGGCATCGATGAGAAAAGGACAGATGATTACGGCCGCCAATGTCTTATGGCGAGACGACTGGCGGAGGCTGGTGTGCGATTTATCCAGGTGAACTATACCGACAACTCAAATAATCCGGCATGGGATCAACATTCAAATCTTCCAAAGCATAAAGATCATGCTCGAGCAGTGGATCTTCCGATTTCCGGTCTTCTCTCAGACCTAAAACAGCGAGGTCTGCTTGAAGATACCCTCGTTTGGTGGGGAGGAGAGTTTGGTCGGAATCCATTTGCGCAAAACAATGGTACAGGTCGTGATCATGACCCTAATGGCTTTACTGTTTGGCTTGCCGGCGGGGGTGTGAAACCAGCCTGTGCATATGGCCAGACGGATGAGTTTGGCCATCGGGCCATCACCGAGAAGACTCATATGCATGATCTTCATGCAACAGTTCTCCATCTTTTAGGTCTTGACCATCAGCGCTTAACATATCGATTTGCCGGGCGTGATTTTCGTTTAACGGATGTAGCTGGAGAAGTCATTCATCAGATTATTACATAGGGCCCGGAAAAAAGAGATGGTCACAAAAAAAGATGGAGTGAAGGATATTTGTATGGTAACTTTCTGAAAAGAGCGATTCTTCATCCACACCGTTATATCGATATTTAGACAGGGGGGTGTTCAATGGGATGCTACAGATCTACGAGAGTTTCTCACCGAGGCTTTACGCTTGTTGAGCTATTAGTTGTGATTGCAATAATTGGAGTGCTTATCGGGCTTCTCCTTCCTGCCGTGCAGGCAGCACGTGAATCAGCACGAAGAATGCGGTGTAACAATAATCTCAAGCAGATTGGTGTTGCACTTCATTCCTATGCAAGTAGTCATTCGACGTTTCCTGCAGCCTACGGCTGGAACACGCAATCTAAATCAAAAAGTTGGCAGAAAGCATGGGGATGGGGCGCGAGAATCCTTCCTTTCCTTGAAGAAAGTGCTCTTTCTGATGTGTTAGGGGTGGAAAGTCGTGAGTTCAACGAAGCTATGCCAGGGAATAACTCCTCAAGCTGGCCGAGTGCAATTGTGGCGGCAATGAGGACGTCCATCTCTGGATTTCGATGTCCAAGTGATGTGCCTCCAAGTGATATCAACACTTCGACAGACTTCTGCCACTCAGGTGGACCTGATTCAACAAAACCTGCACTGAGTAATTACGCAGGTGTCTATGGATATCAGTTTTCAAACTGGGGGCCATCAGCCAATGGCGAGCCAGCTCATTTTGGTGTGATGCGGGGACAGAATGGTGTTGGAATAGAGGAAATATTTGATGGCACGTCGAATACATTTGCAGTTGGTGAGCGAGGCTGGTCTCATGGCGCTGCGTATTGGGTTGGAGTAGGAAATGTTAATTCAGAAGCGCAATGGTCATCCCCAAAGGTTGTGGGGCGGGTATTTATATGGAAAATCAATGCCCCACGTGTCGGGCGGTATTACTCTGCTTTTTCAAGTATGCATCCTGGCGGTGCAAATTTTGCAATGGCGGACGGTAGCGTGCATTTCATCAATGAAACGCCTATTGACGGGATCAGTTTAAAGGAGGCCAGAAAATTGCTGGACACTGTCAAAGACAGGCTAGACTTGGTCATCACAGCTGCCGCCGCCGCCGGAGGAGGAAATAAAAGTGAAAATTTGCCAAAAAGCAATGTCGTCA
>JBDOMS010000132.1:4267-5225 GCA_039831735.1 Pirellulales bacterium | reverse complement strand
GTGATCTGGTGGGCGCCATTTAGTTTGATACTCGTCCATGCTTTCAAGCAGCACGCAAAAGAGAGACATGCCACAGGACATGCGGAAGATCGATCAGAGGTTGGAGAATAATGTTCTTAATCTTGCTAGCCAATGTAGCGTCGACATGGGCCATGGTCGGACTCATTTGGTTTGTTCAGATTGTTCACTATCCTCTCTTTGATCTTGTGGGGCAGGGTGAGTTCCCTGAGTATGAGCATCGTCATAAGATTTTGACGACGCGTGTCGTCTTGCCACTTATGTTAACAGAGTTGGCCTCTGCATCAGCACTGTGTCTGTGGTGTCCTGAGGCTGTGTCACCATACATAGCATGGATCGGGTTTGGACTGATTGTTTTGATTTGGCTTTCTACGTTCTTCGTGCAGATTCCTGCACATCAGTCCCTCTCAAAAGCGTTTTCAAATTATCACCATCGTATACTCGTTACCTCAAATTGGATTCGGACTGTTGCGTGGTCCGTGCGAGGACTTCTTGTGCTTGTCATGGTCTGGCAAAGCCTGCCCTCGTAGAAAACGCTTTGCTACAGTCATTCGTTTGAGAATTGGCTTGTTGGTGAGCAGGCCCTTCACATCTCTTTGTTTCGTGCCAAAACTAGAGGCTCAATTCCTCACCCATGTGGAGAAGTTGTAGCGTGTCAGGAAACGTTGTTCCCTCTGAGAGTCCGGATGCTCCTCAGTGTCTTTCTTCCAGAGAAGGACTGGGTTTTCTTGGCATTGGTCTTTCCACAGCCAGTTTCATTCACATGTTGTCATTCTCATGGTGGATGGGTCTAGTTTCTGGCCAGGTGTTACTTGGGGCGACGCTCCTGCTTTTTTTTCTTCCCCGATCTGTATGTGCCCTGTCCACCTTTTTGGTGGCGAGTCTTGTCTACTGGTATCAACGACTGCCATTCGTTCCCAACCATATTTTTTTTGAAATG
>JBDOMS010000132.1:0-4257 GCA_039831735.1 Pirellulales bacterium | reverse complement strand
GGATGCTCGGCACGATCATGGTCGTTGTTGTCACGCGTTGGGGAAAAGAAAAAGAGGTATGTGATGACCTTGGGGACAGTATCTATGAACGGATTCGCCCAGTCGTCATGGCCTCCCTGATCATCATGTATCTGTTCACGGTGCTTCATAAGCTGAATTGGGACTTCCTGAATCCAGCAGTAAGCTGTGCCGTCTCCATGCACAAAGAACTTGCGTCAGTCGTCCCGTTTGTACCGAGTGAGGAATGGACGTTCTGGCCAACTATCGTGGGTACGCTTGCCATCGAGTTACTTATTCCACTTGGGTTGTGGTGGCGTCCAACGCGAATGCTTGCTGTTGGCCTTGGGCTTTTTTTTCATTGGTTTCTTGCCCTGCATCCTCATGGTGGCATCTACAGTTTTTCACATCTTCTGTACGCCCTGTACGCCGTTTTTCTGTTCTCATCAAAAGATCATCCATGTGAGCTGTGGAGCGGTATGCCTCGCTGGGGTGGCATTGTGATCAAACTTCTGGCTGTGACTATTTTTGGAAGTGGAATTTTTCTTCAGATGCAGGCGTATAAAACAGGTCAAGGCTTTCTGGTTGCCAATGCCATTGGCTTCTATATCTGGCTGCTTTTTGCTGGATTTATGGCAAGCACCTATGCTGCACATTTCTATCTCAATCCATCATGTCGTTTGACAGCTCCAGAGTTTTGCTCAATGGGATGCTTATGGATCTTTCCCGTGTTGGTCTTTTTGAATGGTGCATGTCCGTACCTCAGTCTGAAGACGACGACTGCATTTTCTATGTTCTCGAATATTCGGACGGAAGTGAATGCGAACAATCATCTCTTTATGCCCCGGCTCAAGCTTTTTGGCTATCAAGATGACCTCGTGATGATTACAGAATCCAACGACAGGCAACTTCGGCAATACACAAAGATGAAGGATCTGATTACGTGGTTTGAGTTCCAGAGGATTGTAGCCTCTCGTAAGCGTGCTGACTTATTCGTGAGATACAGTCGCAATGGTGTTCAAGCTACTCTGGAGAGGAAGAACAAAGATAAAAGAAACGAGGGCCGACTGATGAAACATCCGTGGTATCTTGCAAAGTTTCTGGTTTTTCGGCCAATTGGTCGCCTCGACAAGCCCATGCCATGCCGTCACTAGGATACAACCATATGACAATTCTTTCATCGTGATGCAATAAGGGAGGAGAGAACGCTCATGTTTTTTCACTATGTACGCATGTGTGCTGCGTTGAGTGTCATGCATGGAGGTGCTTTCATGGTTGCTCTTTTTTTTCTGTCAGACGTGCATGGGCAGAGTCAGGTTGGTGATCATGTTTCACAACAGGGCAAAACAATTGAGGAGACTATTCGTGTTCATCGGCTTGGCACAACAAAGAGATCTATTTTTGATGCCTTCTCATATTTGAATCGCTTGCCTGAGAAGTTGGATGCGGAAGAAACACCGACTGATTTTGCCAATCGTATGTTCAGTCGGCTGGCAAATCAGGAAGGTCGAGTGTTGTTGAAGATGCCAGCAGGTATGGGGCGCGCGCACTATGAAGGACTCAAGACTTTTCTTCGGTATGAAGGCGAGGTGAGTGTCGGTAATTGTGCGAGTTGTCATGTGTTTCCAGAGTTCACCGACGGCATGTCGCATGTTGTTGCAAACAATACGGACGCGACACCGACACCATCGGTTCGCAATGCGATTGAGAGAGGAGTTGATCTCAAGGCAGTGCTGCAGAAGAAGTTAGAGGTATCACGCCTCAAGAAAATGGGAAAAGCCGAAAGCATCAGTGATCAATACTCAGTCATGCAACTCAATGCAGAGGACGTAGAGCATCTCATCGCCTTTATGCAGATTCTTGACGATGTGTCTGATGAGCAATTCCGGAAACTCATTCTTGGTGCTGCTGTTCTTGATGTATCTGGTGAAGAACCATGATTTTTTTGAAAATCGTCCACGAATAGGCCTTCCTTTTGGTTATTTCATATGCGGGCGTACATGATTTGTCGAGAAGAATTACCATGAGTCAATTGGAAAGAACGGATTAATGAAAAAATGTCTGCCATTGTTACTGTGGCTTGCTGTGGGACTGAGCATTGATAGCTCTGTGGATGCAGCAGCGATCAGTGGTACGGTCGTTGATGCTGCTGGAAAACCGCTTGAAGGCGTCATGGTGTCTGCGATAGATGATGACCATCGCAAGTGGATATCAGTGTTTTCGGCAGACGATGGTTCGTTTCGTATTACAGGCCTTCGCACGATCGATCATAATGTCCGTGCTCGTCTTATGGGGCTGGCAGACGAATGGCTCAGTGCCGTGCCTGTTGGATCTGAAAATTTGTTTATTCAGACGCGTCGTGCTCATGGTAAGGAGTTGGAGGTACAACGGCCTGCGAACAGTGCCTTCAGCATGTTGGCCTTTGAGAATCCGCGTGACAAACTGAATTTCAAGATGATGTGTTCCTATTGCCATCAGGTTGGAACGGTTGGTTTTCGCACCCCGGAAGAGCCCGTTGACTGGGAGACCATGCTTCTGCGAATGGATGGGTTCGGCGGCCTGTATCCGCATACCCAGAAAACCATTATTCCACGTTTGATGGACACCTATAAAGGTGATGCCGTCGAGCGATGGCCAGCCTTCGTTCCACCACCGGCTCCAACAGGACTTGCTGCAGCTGCCACGATCACGATGTGGGAGATGGATGCGCCACTGGAAGGGTCCTTCCATGATCTGGAGATCGGGCGGGATGGCAGGGTTTATGCAGTCAATATTTCAAAGGGTCGCATGATCGCGCTTGATCAGACATCTGGCGAACAAACAACGTATCGCTTTCCACGAGGAGCATATGGACCGCATTCGATCGAGACGGCAAATGATGGCAGTCTGTGGACCACAATGTGTGCGAGTGGAAAGATGGTTCGTTTTGATCTCAATACGGAAACATTTGAGTCGTTTAGTAGTGGTGAGGCTCCCAAGACGCGGGGAGATTATCCGCATACACTTCGGATCAATCCAAACGACCCCGAGGGACTCATCTGGTACACCGACGCTGGGTCAAATTCGTGCTTTTCCATTCACCCAAAGACGCACATTGTCAAAGAATACAAACTGCTTCTTGCTGGACAGGCTGTCGCTGCCGGTCGTGGTGAGTCACGTGGTATTACGCCCTACGGTCTCGATTATTCACCAGTTGACGGCATGATCTGGTATTCAAAATTGAATGGCAATCGCATTGGTCGGATCGATCCGAGCGCTGAAGACGGTGACATTAAGGAATGGAATCCACCGTTTCGTGGTCCAAGGCGCTTGCACGTGGCTCCTGACGGAATGGTGTGGGTTCCCGGGTTCGGCTCGGGCGTGTTTGGCAAGTTTGATCCAAGCGATGAGAAGTGGACGGTCTATGAACTGCCTGATGCAGAAAATCAGATTCCATATGCACTGCACGTCGACAAAGATGGCATTGTTTGGATTTGTGGTACGGGAAATGACACCATCAATCGGTTTGATCCGAAGACGGAATCACTTGTGGAGTTCCGACTGCCCACTCGTGTTTCCTACACACGCGAAATCGAGTTTGACGACGATGGCAACGTCTGGACGAGCACGTCTGGACCAGCGAGACATATGGAACGTGGCGTGGGTGCTGTGATCAAAATCTCATTGCCAACGATCCTGCCTGACGGAGGCAGTCTGAAGCTCACACCGAAAACCTACGACGGTCGTCATGACGTTGGCAACCTCGCTGCCGCGCCGAAGATCAGCCGCCTGGCGAAGAGAGACAATGCCGCATTGTTTGCGAAGATCGATAAAGCGGAAATGCCAGCTGCCTATCGAACAATGCCGCATCAACAATACGTTGACAAACGGATGGCTGAAATACCAGATCGCAATCGTCCTCGTGTTGGAAAACTCTGGAATGAATTTCGTCAGGCAAATCCATCACGGAGCGGTGATGGACAGATGTTTGTACGGATTATGGAGCATGTTGCCAGCCAAGAGTACGTTGCGAGTGCGAACGCTCCCATAAAACGGAGGTTTGTCAAGAAGTGGCAACACCACTCTTTTGGTCAGGTGCCTGATAATCTGGGGCAGCGTAACCTTGTTCAGGGGCGGCGTGTCTTTGAACAAGCTACATGTAGCCGTTGCCATTCAAAAGGCAGCGGAGAAAAAAAGCTTGGACCGGATTTGAATGACATTACGAAACGATTTCAGGGAACAAAGTTGTTGCAGCAGGTTGTCAATCCATCTCGTGAGATT
>JBDOMS010000262.1:4897-5248 GCA_039831735.1 Pirellulales bacterium | reverse complement strand
CGAAGTGACCCCGCATCCAACAGTTTCTGCCCCGGATCGAGTTTGACTCGATCTAAAAATGCTTGTGTCGAAATGACGTGCTGGAGTCCAGCACGTTCGATGCAGATATCAAAAATAGATTGTGAAGTTGTGTAATTAAGATTGACTGCAACACGACCTGACAAAGCCAAGGCAGCATTTATAATTGCGGCTCCAGCAGTTGGAGGGAGCAAGACCCCCACTCGTTTTTCATCTGGTGCCAGAGTGTTTTCCAGAACCAGCCGGGCAGCCAGAATTCGTAACAGGACCTCATTGCCACTGAGTCGCGTTCCAAGTGAATCGGCCATCTTGAGACGTGTGCCTGCGTCGCGA
>JBDOMS010000262.1:2355-4887 GCA_039831735.1 Pirellulales bacterium | reverse complement strand
GAAGTTGCCGGATCATGCGCCGTGGAAGAACAAGAGGATTTCTATTTGCAGACTTCATGGTTGTCGTAGCTCCCGGAGAAGGGACCGATTGCGTTGCCGTGTGACTTCTACGTATTAGAATCGGACTGTTCGTAACTGAAAAGTTCATCATTCCCAGTGGATCACATTATGCCCCGTTATCAGCCTGCGAAAATTGAATCAAAGTGGCAGGAGTGGTGGGACGATCACAATACGTTTGCGACACCTCGGCTGCCAGCAGGAGGAGGGAAGTATTATGTTTTAGACATGTTTCCCTACCCGAGCGGTGATGGGCTGCACGTTGGTCATCCTGAGGGCTATACCGCGACAGATATTGTAGCTCGCTTTAGGCGTATGCGTGGGGCAACAGTCATGCATCCTATGGGTTTTGACGCCTTTGGCCTGCCGGCTGAAGAGCACGCCATTCGTACTGGAACACCTCCTGAAGAGAGTACCTATCGCAATATTGAAACATTCCGTCGTCAGTTGAAGATGCTCGGGTTCAGCTATGACTGGAATCGAGAAGTGGCTACGACTGATCCTGGTTATGTCCGATGGACACAATGGATTTTCCTTTTGCTGTTTGATACGTGGTTTGATCCAGATCAGAAAAAAGGTCGTCCCATCGACGAGTTGCCTATTCCAGCGAAGGTTGCTGCTGCAGGTGATGTGGCGGTTGCATCCTATCGGGATGAACACAGATTGGCGTACCAGTCTGAAGCACCAGTGAATTGGTGCCCAGCTCTTGGGACAGTACTGGCGAATGAAGAAGTGATTGGTGGAGTCAGTGAACGTGGAGGGCATCCAGTTGTGCGGATACCACTTCGGCAGTGGATGCTGCGGATCACATCCTATGCAGACCGTCTGGAAAGTGAACTTGATCAAGTTGATTGGCCAGCAAGTATCAAGAAACTCCAGTGTGACTGGATTGGTCGAAGCACTGGTGCAGAAGTTGATTTCTACATTCCATCCGATAGCACAGAAACATCATTCGAGAAGTGGAGGGGGATCCGTAATGAAGAAGGGTTTCCGTTGAAGCCGGAGGATGATGTCCTTCGTATCTATACGACCCGGCCGGATACACTCTTTGGCGTGACCTATATGGTCATTGCTCCCGAGCATGCGCTCCTTCATAAACTCACATCACCACGCCAGAAGGCTGCCATTGAAGCATATTGTGAAGCTGCGGCCCGGAAGAGTGACCTCGACCGGACGGATCTTGCTCGGGAAAAAACTGGCGTATTTACTGGTTCGCACGTCATCCATCCATTAACCGGAAATCCTATTCCAGTGTGGGTTGCCGATTACGTATTGGCTACCTATGGCACTGGTGCGATTATGGCAGTTCCTGCACACGATGACCGTGATAATGAATTCGCAAAGGCCTTCGCACTTGATGTTGTTACTGTCGTTCAACCGACAAAAGAAACTAATTCCGGAACCGAATCGCTCTTCACTGGACACGGAATAGCAATTGAATCAGGACCCTATACGGGCCTCAACACCAAAGAGTTTATTCAACGTGTATCGCAGGATCTTGAGCAGTCCGGTCTTGGGCGGCCTGCAGTTAACTACAAGCTTCGGGATTGGCTTTTCAGTCGTCAGCGTTTTTGGGGTGAACCGTTCCCCATTCTGCATGAAATTGATTCGGAAGGTCATTATACAGGAGTGGTGCAGCCGGTTTCTGAAGATGAACTTCCTGTACCACTTCCTGTTCTTGAAGATTACAAGCCGGGAAATACTCCAGATCCACCACTTGCTCGTGCTCCAAAGGATTGGCTTTTTGTTGAAAGAAATGGCAAACGGTATACGCGAGAAACGAACACTATGCCTCAATGGGCCGGTTCTTGCTGGTATTACCTACGATTTCTTGATCCAAAAAATACTGACTGTTGTGTAGATCCACAGGTGGAAAAATCTTGGATGCCAGTAGATCTTTATGTTGGGGGTGCTGAACATGCTGTACTTCATTTGCTGTACAGTCGTTTTTGGCACAAAGTGCTCTTTGACCGAGGGTATGTGTCACAAGCAGAGCCGTTTGGAAGACTTGTCAATCAGGGAATGATCCTTGGTGAAGTTGAGTTTACAGGGTATCGAAGTGCAAAAGGAGGGTGGGTGTCGTCGGCATCGTGTACTGCTGAAGATACTCCAATGAAGGTTTCTGCAGATCATGTAGAAAAACAGGGTGAGCATTTTGTGCTACGGGATGCGCCGCAGATTCGTGTGGAAAGCCGTGCCTATAAGATGTCAAAAAGTCGGGGAAACGTCGTAAATCCGGATGAGGTTGTGCGTGATTTCGGTGCTGATTCATTGCGGCTCTATGAAATGTTCATGGGTCCACTCGAAGCAACGAAACCATGGAGCACAACAGGTGTTGGTGGAGTCCGTAATTTCTTGGAACGGTGTTGGCGACTCATTGTAGATGAACAGTCTGAGCAGCTGGAATTAGCGGCACAAGTTGTTGATGAAGGGCCCACAGATGAGCAGATGCAAGCATTACATCGTACAATTGAA